>NZ_CAKKTL010000245.1:0-1278 GCF_920664355.1 Protofrankia sp. CiP1_Cm_nod2 | reverse complement strand
CGGCGGTGGGGGACAGCGGTGAAACGGAACAGCATGGCCATCCGGACGGTGACGGCCGCCGCCGGGGCGCTCGCGGTGGCGCTGTCCGCCGGCGCATGCGGGGGAGGGCCCGCCGGTGGCCGGCGCGCCCAGTACGCCATCGGTTTCCAGGGGCCGCTGTCCGGCGCCGACCAGCGGTTCGGCCTCGACACGGCCAACGGCGCCCGGGCAGCGGTCGAACGGGCCAACAGCAGCGGGCGGCTCCCGTTCACCCTCCGCCTGGTGACGGCCGACGACTCCGGCGACGCGCGGCAGGCGCCCGGCGCCGCCCGCAGGCTCATCGACGATCCGGACGTCATCGCCGTGGTCGGGCCGCTGTCCTCGGACACCGCCGGGGCGAGCGAACCGCTCTACAGCCAGGCCGGCCTGCTGTCGGTGAGCCCGACCGCGACGGATCCGCGGCTGACCGGGCTCGGTTTCGTCAGCTTCTACCGTGTGGCCGCCTCCGACACCGCGCAGGCAACCGCCGCCGCCGACTACGCCGCGAAGGCGCTCAGATCCCGCAGGGTGTTCTCCCTGGACGACGGGAGCGTATACGGCACGGCGCTCTCCGGCGCCTTCGAGAAGGAGCTGCGGGCCCGGGGGGCGGCGGTCACGCACGATGCCGTCGAGTCCACGGGGAGCTATACCGCCGAGGCGGCGAAAATAATATCCGGGAAACCGGACACGGTGTTCTATGCCGGTCATCCCCAGGAGTTCGCGTCGCTGGCCGGGGCGCTGCGCGCCGGGGGGTTCACCGGGGCCGTCATGAGCGGCGACGGGCCGGCCGACGACCGGTTCGCCGCCGCGGCGGGCGCCGAGGGCGCCGAGGGCGCCTACCTGATCGGCCCGTGCGGCGGCCCCCCCGGTGACCCGCGGGCCGCCGGCTTCGTCGCGGACTACGGGCGGGTCACGGGCGGCGCGGAACCGGGCAGCTGCTCCGGGGAGGCGTACGACGCCACGACCGCGGTCGTCGAGGCGCTGCGCGCTCTCGGGCCGAGGGCCGGCCGGGAGGCGGTGACGCAGACGTTCGCCTCGGTCGACATCCAGGGCGTCACCAGGCGGGTCGCCTTCGCCCCGAGCGGTGACGCCGCCGATACCACCGTGTACGTCTACCAGGTCCGCGGCGGCCGGCGGCACCTGCTCGGAACCACCGCGGCGCTGACCGGGCCCTGAGCCGGCGGCACCATCCGGGCTTCGGGCCGGCGGCGCAGGCCGGGCTGGCCGGGTGCTCTGCCGGCCGGCCAGCCCGGCCAGCAC
>NZ_CAKKTL010000244.1:5334-7965 GCF_920664355.1 Protofrankia sp. CiP1_Cm_nod2 | reverse complement strand
GGCCGGGACGAGGGGGCCTTAGCGGGATCGTCGGCTCCGGGCGCCGCGGACGACGGGTCGACGGTGCCGGGGGCCTTCGGGACGTCGGTGGTGACCGGAGCCGTGACGGCGGGACCGGCAGCCGCGGGGCTGGTGGCCGCGGGGGCGGCAGCCGCGGGGGCGGTCGGCCCTGCGGAGCCGCCGCGGGCGGCCGCCCCCGGCGTGGTGGGGCCTGCGGCGTCCTGGAGCAGGAACGCTTCGGCCTGGCGCGGGTCGTCCGCGTCGGCGGGGGCGTGCTCGCCCGAGGCGTCGCGCGACCGGCGGCGCAGGCGCCTGGTGATCCGTCCGGTCCGGGTGTCCGGACCCGGCTCGGCAGCAGAAGAAGATCTTGATGGTGGCGGGCTGCCGCTGGTCGCGACGCCGGCGGCGGGTACGTCACGGGTCGTCGAATCCGGTCGTGGGCCCGCCGCGGGCAGGCGTGTACCGATCAGCGAGACGGGACGCGCGTCACCGTCATCGCCGTAGGGCTCTCGCGACACATCGGTCACGCGCTGTCGACCTCCGTGGTATTCTCCGGCTGGTTAGTGCCTGTTACTGCTGCTTGCGGTTGCTTGGCTTGAACTTCGGACGGATCGATGTAACACGAGCTGTTCAAGTATGACAAGGCTCCTTTGGGGGTCGTCAGGGTGGCTTGGGTGGGTGTAACTTCCTGCGCCGGCGGTAGGTGCTCGGAGAGGGAGGCCGTCGCGTGGCACAGGAGGGCGTCTCGGTGGCGGCGTTCGCGGCGGGCAGGGATCCCGCGGACGATGACGTGCTGACGGTCGACGAGCTGGTCGCGTGGCTGCGGCTGTCGGAGAGCACGGTGCTCAGGCTGTTGTCCGAACGGGAGATCCCGGCTCGCAAGGTCGGCCATCAGTGGCGGATCCGCCGCGGCCGGGTCAGGGACTGGCTGGACGGCAGGGAGTGATCTTTTCCGGCAGGCTGCCCGGGCGGACGCCTCCACGGATGCCCGCACGGGCCGCGTCCAGGCTGTGTGTGCTGGTGGCGGCGGCGCCGGTGCTGCTGTGCGGTGTGCCGGCCTGTTCGGCCGTGCGTGACGTCGTGGCCCGGGCGAGCGCCACCCCGGCCGCGACCGGGCCGCCGCCGGCCGCGAGCCAGCCTCCTGGCCCGCCACTTGCCACCGCATCACCACTGGCCTCCGTCCCGCTCGACCCTCATGATCCCGGAAGCGTCGCGGTGGACTGCTTCACCCGCTGGCAGTCCTATGACACCCGGGCCGACAGTGGGCCGGACGCCGGTCTGCTGCGTGCCCGCGCCTGCATGACCCCGGACTTCTTCGCCCAGCTCGGCGGGGAGCGCGGCGCCACCGCCACCGAGGAGCCGGCGCGGGCCTGGCTGGAGCTGCGGGAGCTGGGCAGCCGGTCCACCGTCGAGGTGCTCGCGGCCTCGCCGCTCGGCGGTGTTGACAGCACCGCCAGCGGCCGGGTCGTGCTGCTGCTCAACGTCCGGCGCACGACCGTGAGTGACCGGGCCGGCGACCGCACCGAGACGGTGTCGAACCCGACGCTCACCCTGCTCCGCCAGACCGACGGCAGCTGGCTGGTGGCCGGCGCGGATCTGGCGAACTCCTACGGCGACGCCCCGGGCCGCTGACGCTGTGGCAGGGGGGAGCTACCGCGCCCGTCGGCGTCGGCAACGGTGGATGCTCTGGGGCGGGCTGGGGCTGGTCGGTGGCATCGCCGCGTTCGTCTTCGGTGTCACGGCCATCGTGGTGATCATTGCCGGTCCCTTCATCGGGAACGACGGCTCCGACGTGCGCCGGACGATCAGGAACGCCGCCGGCATCCCGTCGGAGTACCTGCCACTGATCATCGAGGCTGCGAACAACGCCGGCTGCGCCGAGGTGTCACCGGCGGTGCTGGCCGCCCAGCTGCACCAGGAGTCCGGTTTCAGCCCGAACGCCCGTTCCGCCGTCGGCGCGATGGGTATCGCCCAGTTCATGCCCGGGACCTGGGCCATCCACGGCCAGGGTGACGTGTGGAACCCGGCGGACGCCATCCCCGCCGCGGCCCGTTACGACTGTGCCGTGGCCGCGGCGACGGCGTCCGTCTCGGCGGATCCGCGGGAGAAGATGCTCGCGGCCTACAACGCCGGGCCGGGGGCGGTGCTCGCCTACGCCGGTGTCCCGCCGTACCCGGAGACCCGTGACTACGTCCGGACCATCCTCGCCCAGGCGCAGGTCTACGGCGACGTCATCGACGCCATGGTCGCGGGCACGGTGTCGGCGGCCGCGGTGGCCCCGGTGCTGGCGTTCATGGAGAGCCAGATCGGCAGGCCCTACGTGTGGGGCGCGACCGGGCCGGACGCCTGGGACTGCTCCTCGCTGGTGCAGGCGGCCTACCAGCGGATCGGGGTGTCGTTGCCGCGGGTCACCGTGGACCAGATGCGGGCGGGCCCGCTGGTGTCCGCGGTGGATCCGCAGCCGGGTGACCTGCTGTTCATCCCCGGAGCCGACGGCACCGCCGCGGCGCCGGGGCACGTCGGCATGTACGTGGGGAACGGTCGGGTGATCGCCGCGAAGGGCGCCCGCTGGGGTGTGGTCGAGTCCGCCCTGTCGGACTGGACATCGATCGTGGCGGTCACCCGCCCGCT
>NZ_CAKKTL010000244.1:0-4925 GCF_920664355.1 Protofrankia sp. CiP1_Cm_nod2 | reverse complement strand
CCTGACCGGCCGCCCCTGACCGGCCGTCATCCGGCCGGCCATCCCGCGTAACCGCGGCCGCCTCTCCGGGCAGGGTTGGAGGAGCCCGCCGGCTCCGTGGCGGGAACAGCGGATAGTGGTCATCGTGTCACGGTTCATCCGTGCTCCCGCCCGGTTCCGTTCGACGTCTCATGTGACGCCTCATGCGGCCTCTCACGCGACCTCGGTGACGAAATGGGACAGGCCTTCCGCGGCGTCCCCGAGCACGATGACCGCCGAGCGGACCACGTAAGCGGCGTCGCTTGGCGTGTTCGCCAGATAAAAGATCAGCAATGCGAGCAGGGACAGATGCGTCAGCTTTTTCACGGTCATGCCGGACCTCGCGGGAGACGGGGTGGACAGGCGCCGTCCACGCTCACCGGAGCCTCCCGCCATCCACGCTCGATGACATGTCGACCGCTCGTTTGTGTAATCGAGTGGAAACTCTGGGTGCCCTCTGTCCGGGAAGCGGGGCAGGTGGCTCCGTTGACGACCGCGGTGCCGAACGTCCCGTCATCGCTCGACGTCCCTAAGGGGAACACTCTCCGTGAACAGTCCGGTGCGCCCGGACGGTGCGGGAGAGCGGGCAATGACGGGGAACGCGGGCAACGGTGTGAGACGGCCAGGACTGTGTGCGATGGCCAGGACCGGACGAGACGCCAGCCGCGGTGCGGCCGGCGCGGCATGCGCCCAGGGGTGCCCAGGGGTGCCCAGGGGTGCAGGGGCCCAGGGGGCCCGGCGGCGTCAGGAGGGCTTGAGGACGGTGGATATGAGGCCGTCCGGCCCGACCCGGCGGACGATCCCGCCGTACTGGGCGATGTAGACCGCGCCGGTGCCGTCGACGGCGATCCCGGTCGGCGCGTAGACCCGGGCCTCCCGCGCGTCGCCGCCGTCCCCGGGCTCGGTGGCGGCGCGGGACCCGGCGAAGGTGCTGATCACGCCGGTGGCCGCGTCCACCAGCCGGATCACGTTGTTCGCGTAGTCGGCGATGTAGAGATCACCGTTCGGCGCGAGCGCGATCCCGCTGGGATCCCCGAGCGTCACCGCGGTCGCCGGGGAGCCGTCCCCGGCGCTGCCGACCGGCGGCGGTGAGGCGGTCGGCGTGGGCGACGCCGTGCCCGTCGCTGACGGTGCCGCGCCGGCGAAACGGGAGATGACGCCCTTCGGGCTGATCTTCCGGACTGTTTCCGTCCCTCTGTCGAGGATGTAGACGCTGCCGTCCCTGGCGATGACGACACTCGCCGGATTGTTCAACAGGGCGTCGGCGGCCGGGCCGTTGTCACCCGACGTCCCGCTGGTCGACGAGCCCGCGACCGCGGCGATGCGGCCGGTGGCGACCGTGACCTTCCGTACCCGGCTGCCTTCGGAAAAGAGGACGTCGCCGTTGTCGTCGACCGCGATCCCGCGTGGGCCCGACAGTTCCGCGGCGGCTGCGGCCCCGTTGTTTCCCGTGAATCCGTCCAGCTCGGAACCGCTGCCGGCGACCACGGAGATGCCGCCGTCCCTGGTGATCATGAAAACCTGGCCGTCGGAGGTGCTGGTGGCGACGTAGATCGCGCCGGCGGTGTCGACCGCCACACTGCCCGGTGAGGCCAGGACCTTCCGGCGGGCGTCGGTGTCGGCCGTGGGCTGTGCGCTCGCCCCGGCCGTCGGCCTCGGTGACGGCGGGCGGGAACCAGCCAGCCACTCGACGGTCCCGGCCGGGCTGAGCGTCAGGACGCGGCCGGCGCTGCTGTCCGACACGACGATGGTGCCGTCCGGGCCGATGGCGATGCCGTTCACCGAGGAGAGCGCGCCCGTGATGGTGGGGCCGCTGTACGCGGCCCGGCCCGGCCGTGGGCCGGAGCCACCGCGTGAGAGCGCGACCAGGATGACGGCGACCAGGACGAGTACCAGGACACCGGCGCCGATCCGGTTGCGCCGCGGCCCGAACAGGGCCGCCACACGCCGTGCCCCCGGACCGGCTGCCCCCGGACCGCGTGCTCCCGGATCACGCGTCCGCGGACCGCCTGCCCCGGGGTACTCCTGGCCGCGCTCTCCAGCGTCAGCCGGCCGGCCGTCCGGTGAGCCGGGCGGAGGAGTCCGGGTGGGAGCCGTGAGCGGGTGGAGCGGCCTGCCGTCCGGCGGTCCAGCGCTCGGGCCTCCCCGGGGCTGCTGGGCCGGTTGCCAGGCCGCCGGGGCCGGCACCGGGCCGTCCGGCCAGCCGGCCACCGGATCCGCCGCCGGGGCCGGCGGGGAGCCCGGGGTGACCAGCCGGGTCGTGTCGCCCTCCGTGCCAGTGCCGGTGCCAGTACCGGGGCCTGCGCCAGGGCCTGTGCCAGGGCCTGTGCCAGGGCCTGTGCCAGGGCCTGAGGCTGTGTCGGACGCCGACCACCATGGCTGGGCCGTCGCCGGGCGTGTCTGTGCTGCCCGCGGGCGGGCTGTGGCCGCCGTGTCACCTCGAGCCGCTGTGTCACCTCGAGCCGCCGCGGTGACGGCGTCCGGCAGGCTGGTGGGTACTCCGCTGGCGGTCAGCCAGCCGGGGCCGTAGACGCTGGCCGCGGCCCGCGCCAGATCGATGGCGAACTCCTGGGCGGAGGAGTGCCGGGCGGGCGGGTGCTTCTCCAGCGCGCGCCCGATCACGGCGGCGACCGGCTCCGGGGCCTCCGTCAGGTGCGCGGGCGGCACGTTGAGGTGATGGTGGAGCATCGCCGGGACGCTCAGGTGCCGGTCGAACGGGGGCCGGCCGGCCAGCAGTTCGTAGAGGACGAGCCCGAGGGCGTACAGGTCCGTCGCCGGGCTGAGCCGGTCACCGCTGATCTGCTCCGGCGCCATGTAACGCGGCGTGCCCACCAGTCCGGTGGTGGTGGTCGCCGTGGTCTCGAGGATCTTGGCGATGCCGAAGTCGGTCACCTTGGGCAGGCCGGTGCTGGTGAACAGCAGGTTGTCCGGCTTGATGTCCCGGTGCAGGACGCCCCGCGCGTGCGCGGCGGCCAGCGCGGTGGCGGCCGACAGCCCGATCGCGCAGGCCGCCGGCTGCCTCGGCCCGCCAGGCCCGCCAGGCCCGCCGGACCCGGAAAGGCCGTTGCCACGCCGCTGCCGGCCGTCCGGGCCGGTGGCGAACCGCTGGCGCAGGCTGCCGCCGGTCAGTTTCTCCATCACCAGCAGGCACAGGCCACCGCGTTCCACATAGTCGTAGACCCGGACGACATGGGGATGGTCGAACCCGGCGAGCAGCCGCGCCTCCACCAGGAACCGTTCGCGGACCTCCTCGGCCCCGCCGTCCTCCTCGGGCAGCACCTTGACGGCGACATCACGCTGGATCAGTCTGTGCCGGCCGGCGAAGACCACACCGAAGCCCCCGCGGCCGAGCTCGTCACCGACGTCGTAGTCCGGTAACGCGGCCGCTACCCGTGCGCGGTCGACTGCCATGTCGTGGTCCTACTCGATTCCTCGGGGTCGCCGGCGCGCGGGAAAGGGAAGCGAACGAAGTACACAGGCCAACGAAGTGCCTGAAGTGTACGAAGTGCGTGGAGCGCACATGGTGGCACCACCGCCGGCCGCCAGCTGCCCGGGTGGCCGGCGACACGCGGTAAGGATCATGATCCGACGGTTCCCGGCCGGTCTACCCGGTCTGGGCAACGGTCGTGATGATGCCGGTGGTGCTGACGCGCCGGACGCGGTCGTTCTTGTCGTCGGCGATGTAGAGGTTGCCGGCGCCGTCGACGGTGACGCCGGTCGGGCTGGACAGCTGCGCCCGGACAGCCGCCGCGCCGTCCCCGGCGGAGCCGGCGGTCCCGTTGCCGGCGACAGTGGTGATCACGCCGTTGGTGGCAACCCGCCGGATGCGCTCGTTGCTGTAGTCGGCGATGTAGAGGACGCCGTCCGGGCTGAGGGTGGCGCTGGGGACGCGCAGCTGGGCCGCGGTGGCCGGGCCGCCGTCCCCGCCGTAGCCGGAGGTGCCGTTCCCGGCGGCGGTCGTGATGACACCGTCGGGGCTGACCTTGCGGATCCGCGCGTTGCCGAGCTCGGATATGTAGAGAGTGCCGTCAGCGGCCACGGCCAGGTTGTTGGGGTTCTTGATCTGGGCCTGGGCGGCCGGGCCGCCGTCGCCGGAGAAGCCGGCCGTGCCGGTGCCGACGACCGTCGTGATGATCCCCTGCGGGTCGATCTTCCGGATGCGCTGGTTGTCGTAGTCGGAGATGTAGACCGAGCCGTCCGCGGCGATCGCCAGCCCGTAGGGCTCGTTGAGCTGGGCCGCCGTCGCCGGGCCGCCGTCGCCGGAGAAACCCGCGGTGCCGGTGCCGGCGATCGTCGTGATGATCCCCCGCGGGTCGACCTTCCGGATGCGGTGGTTGTGCGAGTCGCTGATGTAGACGTTGCCGTCCGCGTCGACGGCCGTTGTGGCCGGGCTGTCCAGCTCCGCCTGGGTGGCCGGGCCGCCGTCGCCGCCGAAGCCCGCGTTGCCGCTGCCGGTGCCGGCGACGGTGGCCACGGTTCCGTCCGGGGAGATCTTGCGTACCTGGTGGCTGGTCCAGTCGGTGATGTAGAGCGCGCCCGCCCGGTCGATCGTGACGTCGTACGCGTCCAGGCCGGGCAGGGTCAGCGCCGTGCCCGAGTAGGCGGTGCCCGGGACGAACAGCGCGGAGCGCTGGGGCGGGGCGTCTGCGCCCGAGGCCGCCACCAGGGTGATGCCGACGCTCAGCGCGGCGACCACGACGAACACGACTCCGGTGATCAGCCACATCCGGCGGCGGGACGGCCGTCGCTGGCCCTGCGGCCATCCCGGGCCGGGTCCCGGGGGTGGCTGCGGGCCCGCGGGCACCCGCCCGTCCCGGGGCCCGGACGGCCCGGACGGCCCGCCGCCGGGAGCGAACGGGCTGGGCTGCCACCAGTCCGTACCGGGCCGGCCCGGCGGGGGGTACGGG
>NZ_CAKKTL010000243.1:0-7611 GCF_920664355.1 Protofrankia sp. CiP1_Cm_nod2 | reverse complement strand
GGGCAGGTGTGCCGGCGGCGCGGGTGGATGCGTGGGCCATGGCGCGGCGGGCGGCGGCGCGGGCGCGGCGGCCGGACGCCGGGGATGGACGGGCAGGCCGCCACCCGGCACGCCCAGCAGCTGCAGGAGCTGCCCCACGGTGGGCCGTGCGGCCGGGTCCTTGCGCAGGGCCGCGGACACGGCCTCGCGCAGGGGCGGGTCCAGCGGTGCCACGTCCGGCTCGCCGTGCACCACCCGGTAGGCGATCATGTGCGGCGGGCCGTTGCCGAACGGGGCGCGGCCGCTGGCCGCGAAGGCCATCACCCCGCCCCAGGCGAACACGTCCGAGGCCGCCGTCACGCCGTGGCCCATGTGCTGTTCGGGCGGCATGTAGCTGCCGGTTCCCAGCACCACGCCGGTCGCCGTCAGCCCGGCGGACGTCTCCAGCGACCGGGCGATCCCGAAGTCGATCACCCGGGGGCCCATCCGGGACAGCAGGACGTTGCCCGGCTTGAGGTCGCGGTGGACGAGCCCCGCCCCGTGGATCGCGGACAGCGCGGTGGCCATCGCGACCGCGAGCTGGTCGAGCTCGGCCTTGCGCAGCGGGCCGCCGGAGCGGACCGCCTCGGTCAGCGTGGGGCCGTCGATGTACTCGGTCACCAGATACGGCGGCTGCGCGGTGACGTCGACGTCGAGCACCTCTGCGGTGCAGAACCGGGGCACCCGGCGGGCATGCTCGCCCTCCTGGCGGAAGCGGAGCAGGAACTCCTCGTCCTGGGCGTAACGGGAGGCCACGACCTTCACCGCGACCAGCCGCCCGTCCGGCGCCTGCCCGAGATGGACCACTCCCATGCCGCCCTCGCCCAGACGCCCCAGCAGCCGGTAGCCACCGATGTACCGCGGGTCCCCCGGCACCGGCCGCACCCCGGCCGGTAACCGCGGCGGGGCCGCTCCGTCCCCATATGGAGCTCCGTCCGCATGCGGGGCTCCGTCCGCATGGGGGGCTCCACGCCGGTGGGGTGCTCCATCCGCGTACGGGACGCTGAGCTCCTCCCCTCGACCGTTCACGAGCCAGGCTCCTCGTCCCCACCGCAACCGCTCACCACGGCATCGTCCCACCCAGAACGACGATCTTTATCCCGCGCCCGCCACCCGCGGTCGACCGCCCTGCCACCCTCCCGAACGCATCAGCCTGCCTGTAGGTAGAAACCGCTACTACAACAACGGTCTCCACCTACGGATGCGGAAGCTGTAGGTGGAAAGCGGCACCGCAACGACGGTTTTCACCTACGCCTTCGGCTCTGACGGTGCTGTGGCCGCCGGCCGCATCCATCAGGTGGCCTCGGCTCGGCTCCGGCTCCCTGAAAGGTGCGTCAGGCCGGCCGGGAACGGGGAGCGCCAGAAAGTCCTGATCCCTGTTCCCGAGATGGAGGTCGCGACCTGCGGAAACGCCTGACCACTGCAGCCCGTTACACCGCTGCCCGTTACACCGCCGCCCGTTATGCCGCCGCCCGGACAGTCCCGGGGAACGCGGCCGGACCGCTGGTCAGGCGTGGGCGCGGGGGGATGCGTGGGGAGAGGCGTGGGGGCGGGTGCGGAGGGAGCGGACGTGGGTGACGGCGGTGGCGACGTGGGTGGCCAGCGCGTGCACCTCGTCCTCGGTGGTGGGGCGGCCGAGGCTGAAGCGCAGGCTCTCCAGGGCGGCGGCCGCGTCGAGGCCCATCGCCGTCAGCACGTGGGACGGCTCGGTGCTCGCGCCCTTGCAGGCGCTGCCCGCCGACACCGCGACCCGCGGCATCGACGTCATCACCGCGTCGGCGTCCGCCCCGGCGAAACGCAGGTTCACCGTGTTCGGCAGCCGGGTGACGGCCGGGCCGTTGAGCTCCACGCCGGGGATCTTCTCCATCAGCAGGCCGTGCAGCAGCGCGGTCAGGTGGCGCAGCCGGTCGGCGTCGGCGGGCAGCCGCTCGGCGGCGAGCTGCGCGGCGGCACCGAACCCGACGATGCCGGCGCTGTTGACGGTGCCGCTGCGCAGCCCCCGCTCCTGGCCACCGCCGACGATCAGCGGTGTCAGCCGGTTCTGCAGCGGACGGCCGGCGACGAGCGCGCCGACCCCCTTGGGCCCGTACATCTTGTGCGCGCTGAGCACGGCGAGGTCGATCCCGTGCGTCTCCACGGCGACGGGGATCCGGCCCGCGGCCTGGGTGACGTCGCACAGGTACAGCGCGCCGGCGCCGTGCGCGAGCCGGCAGGCCCGCCGGACGTCCGCGAGCGCGCCGGTCTCGCTGTTCGCGGCCATCACCGCGACCAGCCCGACCTGCCCGGGCAGCTTCGCCAGCAGCGCGGCGAGATGGTCGAGGTCGGGGGTGCCGTCGCGCAGCACCCGGATCAGCTCGACCGAGCCGCCGTGCAGCCGCGCGGCCTGCCCGGCCGCCGCGAGAACGGCCCTGTGCTCGGTGGCCGCCACCAGGACGTGCCGGCGGCCGGGCTCGGCACCGGCGAGGACGCCGTGGATCGCGAGGTTGGCCGCCTCGGTGGCGCCGCCGGTGAACACGACGCTGTGCCGGCCGGCGCCGACCAGGGCCGCGACCTGCTCGCGGGCCCGCTCGACCAGGCGGGCGGCCGCGCGGCCGGCGGCATGTCCGCTGGAGGCGTTCGCGAAGTCCTCGGTGAACAGCGGCAGCATCGCGTCGAGCACCCGCGGGTCGACCGGGGTCGTCGCGTTGTAGTCACAGTAGATCATCTTGGTCACGGGCCCGGTCACAGCGGATCGTCGTGACCGCACCGGACGCCGGGCCCGGCCCCGGCCGCGGCCAGCCCACCGACGCCGGCCGCGCCGGCCGCGCCGGCCGTGTCCGCCAGGCCGGGCATGCCCGCCGACGCCTCCGGCACATCCGGCACATCCGGTACGTCCGGTACGTCCGGTACGTCCGGCAGCGGGACGCGGCGCACCGTGTACGGCTGTGGGCGCGACGGCTGCCGCCGGATGGGCCCGCAGTCGACGCACTGCGGGTCGTGAGTCACCGGGAACGACCGGAAGTCCATGTCCCACAGGTCGAAGGCGAGCAGCTTCCCGGTGGACGGCTCACCGAACCGGGAGACGATCTTGATGACCTCCATGGCCGCCAGGCAGCCCACGGTGCCGGCCACCGCGCCGAGCACCGGGAAGCCGAGCGGGTCCCACTCCGGGTCGCCGTCGGCGAACACGCAGCGCAGGCACGGGTCGCCAGGCAGCACCGTCAGCAGCTGGGCCTCGGTGGTGTTCATGGCCGCGAAGACCAGCGGCACCCCCAGGTCCAGGCACATCCGGTTGATCCGGAACCGTTCGGGGAAGTTGTGGCGGGCGTCGACGACCACGTCCGCGCCGGCGACGAGGCCGGGCAGGAGCGGGTCGAACAGGTCCCGGTCCCACGCCTCGACCGTGACGTCGGGGTAGTGCTCCCGCAGGGTGTCGGCGGCGCAGGCCACCCGTGGCTCACCGACCCGGTCGGGTCGCATAAGCGTCTGTCGGTTGAGGTCGGGTGTCTCGAGGGCGCCGGGGTGCACGAGGACCAGCCGCCCGACGCCAGCCGCGGCCAGGTAGGTGGCGACGGCGCCGCCCACCCCACCCACACCTGCCACAAGCACCGTCGCCTCGCACAGCCGCTCCTGTCCCGGTAGCCCGAAACCGCTCAGTGTCAGTTGGCGCTCGAACCGCCGCATGTCCATGTCGTCCCCCTGCCTTCCGCTACCGGCCCACGGATGCGGGGATTACCCGCCGGACGTCGGGGACGGCGTCCTTGAGCTGCTGTTCGACCGTTTTCACCAGTTCGAGGACGTCGGCATCACGCTCGAGCCCGGCGCCGGTCAGCCGCACCGAGACCACCCCGTCGGCGACCCCGACCACGGACGCGTCCCGGCCCACCAGCTGCAGGTGCGGCCGGATGTGCTGGATCGCCACGTTCGCCTTCTGCAGCAGCGACGTCTCCACCCCGTCCGGCTGGACGGGCGGGGCGAACGACGGCCCACACATACAGTGACCGCGCGCATGTGGATTGTAGAAGGTGAAGCCGGACGACATCAGCGACTCGCTGTAGTCGATGCGCATGCCGTCGAACTGGTGGACCGCGTCCGCGGCGACGAACACGTCGAAGTCCGCCGCCCGGGTGACGACGTCGCCGGCGCGCGGCGCGGGCTCGACGGCCAGCCGGTACCGGTGCCCGGCGCAGCCGCCGCCGTCGCCGTCGACGCCGACCCGCAGGCCGGCGCCGGGGGTGGTCCCCTCCCGGTCGAGCAGCGCGCGCACCTGGCCGGCCGCCCGTTCGGTAAAACTGATCGTGATACTCACTGGTTCACCTCCAGATGCGCTCGGACGCGCTTGGACGGAGCTGTCAGTAGCGAGGACGGCCCGACTGTCAGTACGCGAGGACGACCCGCTCGACCGCTGGCACCGATTCCTTCAGCTGGCGCTCGATGACGCCCGTGAGCGTGTCCAGGGCGGCGGAGCATCCCCCGCAGGCTCCGGTGAGCCGGACCGAGACGACACCCGCGGTGATGTCGACGACCGTGACGTCCCCGCCGTCGCGCTGCAGGAAGGGCCGTACCTGCTGGATCGCCTCGTCGACCTGCTGCCAGAGGCTGTCCTCGTCGCCGTCCGGGCCCGCCGCGGAGAAGGACGACCCGCAGGAGCACGGATCCGACACGCGCGGGTTGGAGAAGACGAAACCCGAGGACGTCAGCGACTCCACGTAGTCGATACGGACCCCGTGGACGAACGAGGCGGACTCGGACGCGACGAACACGTCGAACCCGTCCTGCCGGACGGTGATGTCACCTTTCTCGGCGGTGGGCGCGAGCGCGAGGCTGTACTTGTAGCCCGAGCAGCCGCCGGGCTCCGCGCCGACCCGCAGGCCGTAGCCGGCGGTCGTCCCGTCGCGGGCGAGCAGCGCCCGGACCTGCTCGCCGGCACGTTCGGTGAGCACAACCTGCAGTTTCGTAATCATGATCCCACCTTTGCCGCGACGGGCCCGGCCGGCCGCGGGTGCGGGGCGGGCCGCCCGTCCGGGGTGTCCTCGAACAGGTCGTCAGATGCCAGCGAGCCGCCTGCCAGCGGGTCGGCGGCGAAACCGGCCGGCTCCGCGGCCGGGCGGCAGGCGCTCCGCGCCGCCTGGTGGGCGTCGTCCGCCACCCGCTGGACGCCCCGCGCCGCAAGCCGCGCACCTTCGGTGGCGACCACGGAGTCGATGATGTCGTAGCACTCGACGGCTTCGACCCCGGCCGCGGCCAGCGCCTCCCGCGGGCCGTTACCGATCTTGCTGCACAGCACGGCGGCGCAGTCCGACAGCAGCTGGACGGTCCGGTCGAGCACCGACCCCTTGTCGTCCTCGCCGTCGTCACACTCGGAGACGCCCTCGCAGTAGCGCGCGACGCTGCGGGTGCCCACCAGACGCGCCCACTTCTCGCCCGCCTCGTAGATCCAGAACTCCTCGGCGTGGCCGAAGTGCTGGTTGACCACTCCCCCGCCCTTGGTGGCGACCGCGACCAGCACCGTGTGTTCCGGCTTCGCCGCGCCGGCGGAGATCCGCAGCTCCTCCCGGGTGGCGCGGACGTCGGAGCGCCAGCGCTCGATCGCTGCGTGCGCCTCCTGGCGGCCGGCCAGGTCGTAGGTGACCTCGCCGTCCAGGTAGGTCTCGGGGCCGAACTCGTCGCCGCGGTCCTCCCCGAGCAGGCCGACCGCGTCGGCCCGGCACTGCCGGCAGTGGCGCATCATGTTCATTTCCGCGCCGTCGTCGCCCTCGCAGCGGTCCTGCAGCGCCTTGAGCTCCTGCGGGGTCGGCCCGCGCTGCCCGGTCAGGCCGTAGTAGGTGCCGTGCTCGGGGGCGGACACCAGCGGCATCACGTTGTGCAGGAACGCCCCCATGCCGCGGACCGTGCGGGAGACCTCCACCAGGTGCTCGTCGTTGACCCCGGGGATCATCACCGAGTTGACCTTGCACAGGATCCCGCGTCCGGTGAGCGCCGCGAGCCCCTCCAGCTGCCGCTCGGAGAGGATCTTCGACGCCTGCCGGCCGGTGTAGCGCCTGCCACGGAAGGCCACCCAAGGGTAGATCCGTTCGCCGACCTCGGGATCGATCATGTTGATGGTGATCGTCACATGGTCGATGCCGAGATCCGCGATGCGGTCGACGTGGTCGACGAGGGTGAGCCCGTTCGTGGACACGCACAGCCTGATGTCCGGGCACTCCCGGGCGACCAGCTCCATCGTGCGGAAGGTGCGCCCCGCGTTGGCCAGCGGTTCCCCGGGCCCGGCCACGCCGAGCACGCTCATCTGCTTGATCTCGCTGGCCACCCGCTTGACCTTGGCCAGCGCCTGCTCCGGGGTGAGCAGCCTGCTGGTGACGCCGGGGCGGCTCTCGTTCGCGCAGTCGAACTTGCGGTTGCAGTAGTTGCACTGGATGTTGCAGCCCGGCGCGACCGGGACGTGCATCCGGGCGTAGTACTGGTGCGCGTCCTGGCTGTAACAGGGATGGTTGGCGACCTTCTCGGCGATCGCGGGGTCCAGGCCGGTCGTGCTGGCGCCGCATCCCTTGGTGGACGCGCACCCCGCCGCCGGCGCCGGCGCCGCGGCCACCGGCGGCGCGGCCGCCTCGGCCGGGGAGAGCACCGTCAGGGGGATCGACCGCGCCGGTACCGGCGCCGGCTGTGCCGGCTGTGCCGCCGGGGCCGGTCGGGGGGTCATGCCCGCTCACCCGCCTCACGGCCCGGCGCGGCGGACACCAGGTCCAGCTCGCGCTCCAGACAGCCCACCACCCGGCCGTTGGTGAACGCGACCGCGTAGACGATGTGCTCCTGGAGGTAGACACCCACACCGTGGACGTGGCCGACCGTCCCGGTCTCCACCAGCACGTCCCCAACGCTGATCCCCGGCTCGGGGAAGGTGCCGTCGTTGCGCAGGTCCTTCAGGGCCACGACGGTGTCGCCGACGTCGTAGGCGGCCTCGGACAGCGGCTCTTCGAAACTGACGTCCATCAGGCCCTCTTCTCGGCTTCAACGGTGACGGTGTCCACGGCGACGAACGCCTGGGGGGCGCGGTCGGCGAGGACCTTGAACAGGCGGTGGTCGAGCGCGGTGCCCGTGGTGAACGCCTCGTAGGAGGCGACCAGGGCGGCGCGGTAGGCGGCCAGCCGCTCCGGCGGAGCGGGATTCCCCGCGTCCGTGCGGGCCACGGCCCGGGAGAAGTGCCGCAGGATGTGCAGCCGGTTGACCGCGACCACCTTCGGGTCGAAGGGGACGTCCAGGGCCTGGAAGTAGTCCTCGGCGGTGACGCACTGGCGGAAGCGCGCCAGCCGCTCGGCGGGCGGCACCTGCCCAGCGGGCGGCACCTGCCCGGCGGATGCCGCGGTCATGACGCGTCGGCCTTCGCCAGCTCGCGCTCGAGGCGGCTGATCTCGACATAGGCGTTGTAGGTGGCGGTGGCCGTCTCCAGGATCTGCTCCCAGCCGACCGGCAGGTCCTCGGCCAGGTCGTGCAGGTCGAGCTTGAGACGGGTGGCGAGGCTGTTGAGCTTCTTCAGCTTCGTGCGCAGCTCGGGGATGTCGTCAGGAGTCGTCACGGGCCACCTCCGGGTAGGCACGTACGAGCGCGGCGGCGGCG
>NZ_CAKKTL010000242.1:5239-8023 GCF_920664355.1 Protofrankia sp. CiP1_Cm_nod2 | reverse complement strand
GCGCCGACACCGCCGCCACCATCCTGGGCTCCCCGCCGCGGGCCTCGACCGGCGCGCACCGGCAGCACCGCAAGCGCCGGGCCGGTGGCCGGCTGGCGGCGCTCCGGCCCGGCGCGGGCGGTGACAGCACCACGCCGGGGACGAACCGGGCCACCTCGGGGGCGAGCCGGTCGCTGACCCGGCGCCTGTCGTCCGTCGCGGCGTTACCGCGTCAGGTGCTGATCGCCGCCGCGGTGGTGGTGCTGCTCCTGATCGGCCTCGGCGGCTATCTGGCGCTGGGCGGGAGCGACGGGGACGCCGTGGCCGACACGCCCGTCAACACCGTCGAGGGCGCTCCGCCAGGTACGGTGCCCGCCCGGCCCGCGCGGTACAGCGAGTCGCTGCGCGCGGACTATCTGCGGGAGTGCGTGCAGATCAGCCACGGGCTACAGGCCTACTGCGCGTGCACGCTGGAGAGGCTGGAGGCCAACTATCCGCAGGACCAGTACGAGCAGTTCAACAAGAACGTGAACTCGCCGGAGACGACAAGGATCGTTCAGGAGATCTCCGACCAGTGCGTGAGCGTCTGATGACGGCGAGCTGTGCTGTAGGCTGTATTCGTCCATATTTCCGGTGTTTCGTGGCGTGCGGGCTTTCGCGGGCGTCTGGGCCGTCCCTGATGGATGTTGATCGATGCGGACGGTGACCCAGGTAGTCTCAGGTGGGGCGGAGGGTGGCGAGGCCCCCGTACGGCGCGGAACGGCGGATCGGGGGCGTGCAATAGCGGAGCTATCGGTGACGACAACAACACGACAGGTGTTCGCCTGGGTGCCACCCGTGCGGGCGAGTATCCGTCGGGCACGGCCTACGCCCTTTACCCGGACGACTACCTGGACCTGGGGGGCAGGACATGCCCACCGACGGGCTCTGGCCGAGTGGCGATGACGCGTGGGCGTGGGACGCCGTCGCCGGGGCGCGGCGTCCATCGACGGCAGCCGGTGACGCGGGCAGCCCGGTGACCGGCCCCACGGGCCGTTCCGGCGTACCGGGCCGACGCGCGGACGACTTCTTCGCGGTCGAGCGGGTCGGGGAGGCCGATGACCGCTCCCAGCCGTCCGTCCCGCCGGTTCCGGACAGATCCGGCGCCCAGGATCCAGCCGGCCAGGGGTGGCGCGACCGTCCTTTCCCCGCCCCCGACCCGTTCGACGTCTCCGCCGGCCATGAGCGGCCGGTGCTGCCCGCCTATCCGTTCCAGCCGGCTCCTCCGCTCCAGCCGGCTCCTCCGCTCCAGGCTCCTCCACCCGATCCGCGGCCCGGCTGGCTGCCGAGTGGTGGTGACCCCGCGGCAGGCACGACCGGCGGCTACGGCAGTGGGCGCTGGGGGCTGTCCGTGGAAGGCGGCGATCGCGTCGGTGTCACCCAGCGTGACGTCGGTGCGCCCGGCGGCGCTGACGGATTCACTGGTTATGGCAGCGCCGCCGGCCAGAGCGCCGCCGGCCAGAGCACCGCCGGCCAGAGCGCCGCCGGCCAGAGCACCGGCCATCCCTGGCAGTCCGCTCCGGGGCCGGCGAGCGGGAGTGGCGCCGGGCCGAACAACTATCAGCCCGGCGTGCTGCGTGGCTTCGCTCCGCAGCACCCCGATACCCGCAGCTCCACCGACGGTTATCGGACTCGTCCGCGTGACGACAGGCCCGCCCCCCCGCCCGCGGGCAGCTCTTTTTTCGCTGCTGGCCAGCCCGGCCAGCGCCTGTTCGACACGGGCGCCACCGGGCGGCCGGACGACCGTCGGCCCGGTGGCGCGCAGCCACCGCCCGGCCGGGTGCTCCCGGCCGCCATGCCCCGGGCTGCCGTACCACCGGCATCCCTGCCACCTGCGGCGGTACCACCGGCATCCCTACCGCCGGTGGGTATGCCGCCGGACGGCGGTTTCGGGGGGAGCGCAGGCCCGGCACCGGCCCGTGGCCCGGCCGGGTACGGCGGCCCCGGCTCCACCGGTAACGGCGCGCCGGGCTCCGGCGGTTTCGGGGACCGTTACGGAAGCGGTCGTCCGAACGGTTACGGGCCGACAGGCCATCAGGCCGGTTACCCGTCGCTCATGGGAAATGATCGTGAGCTCCTGCCCCGCCAGCCGGACAGCGCCGGGCCGGGGGACGGATCGACTTCCTACCTGACGGGCGACCCGTTCCGGGCGGCACAGCCCCACGGCCGCGGACGGCTGTCCCCTGCCGGGCCGAACCCGCTGCCTCCCGACCGGGGCGGCCCCCTGGACGGGGGCCCGGCCACCCCAGCCGGCAGCCCGGTTCCGAACGGCTACGGAGCGGGCGGATATCCCGGTTCCGGGGCCGCTCGGGCCCTCGTCCGCGGTGCCGGCGTGAACGACGGCGCGCCGTCCGCTCCTGGCGCACCCCGGCCGGCCGCCGGGAGAGCGGGCGGCGGCAACGACCGGGCCGTGCTTCTCCCGCCCGCCTACCGGGGCCAGGCCGCGGCCACCAGGGCTGAGCCGCCCGCTCCCGCCCGGACGCATTCACGTACCGCCCCCCGGCCACCGTCGGCGATGTCCGGAGCCAGGACGCCCGGGGGCGGCCTGCCAGGCGAGGCGGCCTTCGCGGACCCTGCCGCGGCGTCCTCCGCCGCCGGGCCGGTGGAACGCACCGATATCGTGCCGAGGGTCACTGACGCCGTACGGCCAAGGACGTCGCGTGACAATATGCCGTCGCCTCCAACCGTGCCACCCGGGGTGCTGGGACAACCGCTGTCGGAGATGACCGCGACGCTGTCGAGGATCGGGTCCGTGCCGGACACCGG
>NZ_CAKKTL010000242.1:0-4839 GCF_920664355.1 Protofrankia sp. CiP1_Cm_nod2 | reverse complement strand
TCCCGATGACGACGAGGGCTGGAAGCCGTCCAGTTCTGTCCGTAAGAAGACGGGCCGGCCGGGTACGGTGACGGCACGGGCCTCCTCCCCGGGCGGCGCTTCCAGGGACACCGGGGCACGAGGGCCTGAGCAGCGTTCGACGGCGTCCGGGGCCGTGAAACGTGCGGCCGGCCGGCCGGTCAGCCGGCGGGGTGAGCCGGATCCCGGTGACGACATCGACGACATCGACGACGCGGACGACGACATCGATGATGGCGGCGGCTTCGGCGCGGGGCTGCTGGCGCGCTACCGGCACGGGTGGACCGGCCCGTTGATTGTCGCGGTACTGGTGTCCCTGGTGGCGTTCGGGCTGTACGCCCTGCTGTCGGGCGGGACGGAGGATTCCGCAACGGGGGCTCCGGACGCCCGGGTGGATCCCGGCGCCACCGCCGCGGCGTCCGCGTCCGGGGGCGCGTCGACGCCGGCGACGAGCAATCCGGACGCCACAGCCGGCCGGGCGCTGGTCGACGGCACCTACCGCTGCTATCGGACGGCCGACGGTGACCCGCCGGCCGACGGGGCCGCCTCGGCCGGCAGCCGGAACTCCCAGGCGTCCACGGCACTGCCGAACAGGCTCGTCGTGCCACGCGAGAGCGGCAGCTATCGCTGGGACGACCAGCAGGGCACCTACTCGATCACAAAGAACAGCCTGAGTACCGACAGCGTGATTTTTGCCGATATCCAGTTCGCCGACGGTCCACTCAAGAACATCAAGGCGCTGTTCATCAACCGGGCGGGCGCTGGCGACGCCGGGAAGGACGGCGGTTTCCTGACCTTCAAGGACGGATCGAACCGGTGGTGTGCGATCAACTAGACTCCGGGTCCGGGAAAAACCGCGATCATATGTTCTCCGGCCGGTATCCCCACCCGTCGGAGCCTGCTCCCGCCGGCCCCGACGGGTGGGCCGAAGGAGAAACCTTCCGTCCCCGGTCTGGTCTGCTGCGTGTCGACCGGGACCCAGTGCCCGGGTTTGAACCAGCGTGCGGCAGGATCAGGACTCATGCTCCACTCTGACCGCCCGACACACGCCGGACAGGGACGCCTCGACGCAGTGTCGGATACCGACGGCCCCGAAGCGGCCGGCCCGGGCGGGCCGCCTGCCGCGGCCCGGGGAAGCGAGTCTTCCGAGCCCCGTGGGTTTCCCGGGCCTTCCGGGTCACTCGTCGGGCCTCCCGCACCGGTTCCGCCGCCGTGGCGGGAATCCCGGGCGCCGACGGCGGAGCCCGTCGCGGGGAGGAAGCAGGATCAGGTCTCCCAGCAGGTTCCCCCCGGCGCACCCCCCGCCGCCGCAGGCCGCTCCGGTGATGCCGGTGGGCGTTTCCTCAGCCGGCGCACACTGCTGACCCTGGCCGGCGTGGCGACCGCCGGGGTTCCCCTTGCCGCCTGCGGTGGCTCCGGGAGCGGGGCGAAGGCGAAGCGGGTCATCAGGATCGGCTATGTGAGCCCGCAGACGGGGGCGCTGTCCGCCTTCGGTGCCGCGGACAGGTACGTCACCGACACCATCCGGGCCTTCTTCCAGCGCCAGGGCGGAATGACCATCGGCGCGCGCACCTATCCGGTTGAGATCATCGTCCGGGACAGCCAGTCCGACCAGAACCGCGCGGCCCAGGCCGCCGACGACCTGATCTACACCGACCGGGTGGACATCGTCCTCGTCGCCTCCACACCGGAGACCACCAACCCGGTCTCGGACCAGTGCGAGGCGAACGAGATACCGTGCATCTCCACGGCCGCCCCCTGGCAGTCATGGTTCAACGGGCGTGGTGGCGACCCGGCCCGTCCGTTCAAGTGGACCTACCACTTCTTCTGGGGCCTTGAGGACGTGACCAGGGTCTACCGGAACATGTGGGGCCAGTTGCCCACCAACAAGAAGGTCGGTGCGCTCTGGCCGGACGACTCCGACGGCAGAACGTTCGCCGACGAGACCATCGGCTTCCCGCCGGCCATAACCGCCGGGGGCTACACGCTGGTGAAGCCTCCCTCCTTCCCCGCCGGGACGCCGGACTTCACCATCCAGCTGGACGTGCTCAAGCGGGCCGGCGTGGACATCCTGACCGGCGTGCTGACGCCGGCGGACTTCCAGACCTTCTGGAAGCAGGCGGCGGCGAAGGACTTCAGCCCGAAGATTGTCACGGTCGCCAAGGGGCTGCTGTTCCCGGGCTCGGTCCAGGCCCTCGGCCAGGAGGGCAACAATCTCGGTACCGAGGTCTGGTGGTCGCCCTTCCACCGGTTCAAGAGCTCGTTGACGGGGGCCACCCCGGCCACGCTGGCCAAGGACTTCACGGACAAGACCGGTTCCCCCTGGGTGCAGACCCTCGGCTTCGTGCACGCGCTCTACGAACTCGCCACGGAGGCGTTGGCCCAGGTCGGCTCGCCTGACGACCGGGCGGGCCTGGCGGCGGCGATCGGGAAGCTGCGTGCGAACACGATCGTGGGGGAGGTCGGTTTCGGCGGCTCGGCCGACATTCCCAAGAACGTGGCGAAGACGCCTCTGGTCGGGGGCCAGTGGCGGACGGCGGGCGCCGGCTACAGTCTGGTCATCGTCGGCGACGAATCGATCAGTAACATTGCCGCGCAGCCAGGGCGGCTGCTGCCGTACAGCAGGGTTGTCCAGGGGCCCTGAGAACAGCCACCCGCTCGATCCGGTCCGCCCCCTGGCGCCCGGCTCTGTCGCACCGGGCCCGCTCGGTGCGACAGAGCCGGGCGCTGTCCCTCGTGTGCCTGTCCTTGGTCCGGAGGAACAGCCCGCGGCCGTGGTGGACCGGGCCGGGGCCGCAGGCCTGGGCCATCACGAGGACGACGTGTCACGCCGGGCCGGTGCGGCCCGGATGGAGGATCAGGTCCTGGCCACCGCTCGTGACATCGTGTGCTCGACCACCGCGATCAGCGCGCTTTTCGTCGAGTGGCGGTTACGCGCGTCGCAGGTGATGATCGGTATGCTCGGGTTGATCTGCAGGGCTTCCCGGACGTCGTCTATGGAATGCCGCAGGATCCCGTCGAAACAGTTCACCCCGACGACGAATGGCAACTGCCGCTGTTCGAAGTAGTCCACGGCCGCGAAACAGTCGGCGAGCCGCCGGGTGTCGGCCAGGACGATGGCACCGATGGCGCCCCGCACGATGTCGTCCCACATGAACCAGAACCGGTACTGTCCCGGCGTGCCGAACAGATAGAGGATCAGATCCTCGTCCAGGGAGACCCGGCCGAAGTCCATTGCGACCGTGGTCGTCGTCTTGTCGGAGATGTGGGTCAGGTCGTCGACGTGCGCCCCCGCCTCGGTCATGACCGCCTCGGTCCGCAGCGGAACGATCTCGGACACCGAGCCGACAAAAGTCGTCTTGCCGGCGCCGAAACCACCAGCAACGACAATCTTGACCGAAGTAGTGGCGACGGAGGAGTTGACCCGCCTCCGGTCAGAGCTTGCGAAGGCCACTGAGCACCCTTTCGAGCAGCGCGAGGTCCGGCGCCTCGTCGCGGTCGGGTTGTTGGTGTACCCGGACGTAACCTTCGTCCGCCATGTCACCGACCAGCACCCTGGCGACTCCGAGGGGAACCCGCAGACCGGCGGCGATCTCCGCAACTGATCGCACCTGCCGGCACATGGCGGCGATTGTCTGTTGTTCCAGGGCAAGTTGGATTGCCCGTTCTTCACCAAAGGACGTTGTGACGACAAGCGCCTCGATGGCGAGTTCGTATCGTGAACGCGTCCGGCCACCGGTCATCGCGTAGGGACGGACAACCGGCCCCGGGGTATTCGCGGGATCGGTACTCACCCTGACCCCCTGTGCTCCTGTCGGTTCACCGCGGAAGGATCCCCTGCAGCTCGGCTCGCAGCGCGGGAGTGAGCACATCCGTGGTCCGGGTCACCAGCAGTGCCATCTCGTACCCCACAAGCCCGATGTCACATGACGGCGCGGCGAGAACCGCCATACTTGCCCCGTCGCTGATCGCCATGATGAACAGGAACCCATGTTCCATCTCGACGACCGTCTGTGTCACGTTGCCCGCATCGAAAACCCGGGCGGCGCCCTGGGTCAGGCTCACCAGGCCTGACGCGACGGCGGCCAACTGGTCCGCCCGGTCACGTGGGAAGCCGTCCGAGACCGCCAGCAACAGGCCGTCCGCGGAAACCACCACGGTGTGCGCGACACCGGGAACTCTTTCGACGAAATTGTTGATCAACCAGTTGAGGTTCTGTGCGTCTGAGCTCATGGGCGTCACATTTCCTCCTGGGTGTTTCGGCGAGAGCTGTGGGGGGTGTCCTGGGTGACATCACGGGCCTGCCGAACGCCCTGGTAGAAGCTGGCAAGCCGGCCACCGACCGCTTCCGGGGAGCGGGAGCCCCCCTCCGGCTGGCGCCGTGATGTGGTTTCAGCGCTGCCAGGTACGAGGTGCGTCATCGGGACACGCAACGGGAGACCGGCGCGGGTCGTCCCGGCGGGGGCGGGCTGGCGGACGGCTTCCGCGGCACGCCAGCCGGCGTCGGCCGCGGACGACCATGACACGGGCCGGGGATCCGGCGCGGCGGGCGCCTGGCGGTTCGCCAACGGAACGGGCTGGGCGTCGGCGGGGCCGGCCGCGGTGGCCGGCAGCGGGGATTCTCCCGGGGCCTGCGACCAGCCGGGCACGGGGATGTCGGCGGGTGCCGGGCCCCGGAGCCCGGGCCGGCCGGCCGGCGCCGGGAAGGGTGACGGCCGGCGGCCGACGTCACCGCTGGCGCTGACGTCGGCCGGCCGCGGTCCGGCCGGGGCACGCTGCGGCAGCGGTCCGGCCGGGGCACGCTGCGGCAGCGGTCCGGGG
>NZ_CAKKTL010000241.1:0-7624 GCF_920664355.1 Protofrankia sp. CiP1_Cm_nod2 | reverse complement strand
ACGCATGCATGTTCTTGTTGGTCATCAGGTAGCTGCCGTCCGGCTGCCGTTCGCCCGCGTTGAAGCCGATCGCCACCCGGGCCGGGATCCCCAGCGACCGCAGCAGCACCGTCATCGCGGAGGCGAACTGCTCGCAGTAGCCGCGTTTGCGCGTGAACAGGAAGTCTGTCAGCGCCCCGGCCTGGGTGGTGGGTGCGCCGTCCAGGTCGTAGGTGAAGGCACCGCTCTGCAGGTAGTTCTGGATGGCGACAGCCTGCTGGTAGGGGCCGGACGCGGTTCGCGTGAGCTGCCGTGCCAGGTTGTGGATCCGGGGGTCGGTGCTGGCGGGCAGTTCGGTGTCGATCTTCAGCTCGGCTGGGACGGCTGTCAACGTGGTCGTGAGCTCTTCGCGGGTGGGGGCTGGGACGGCTGCTTCGACCTGGTAGGTCGCGTCGGCGGTGGAGGTCCGGGTGCTGAACACCGTGCCGGTCTCGGCGGCCAGCCGCCAGTCACCGTCAAGACCGGTGATTCTGGTCGGGGTGCCGGGCAGCGGGAGGTAGTTCGCCTCCAGGTCCTTCGACACGCGGATGGCCGCGGCGATCTGCGTGCTGTGGGCGGTGGCTGTCGGCCTGGGCAGGCCGTTGCTGATTTTTGCCTCGCGTCCGGCGCGCAGCGCCCGCAGGGTGAACTGTTGCCCGTCGAACTGTTCGAGCGCGGTCAGCCGCAGATACTGCGGTGACGTGGTGCGCACCGACACCAGTTCCTTTGTCAGCGGGGAGTGCAGTTGCTGCGCCAACGAGACGATCGGCTGGATGACAACCGTCGAGCCGGGGCCGTCGTCATGGTTGTTGCCCTGACCGTGCGTGACAAGCGCCAGTTCCTGTAGCGAGGGCAGCGCGGCCGGTACAGCCACCGCGCACACCATCGCGCACACGGTGATCCCGATGACGTGGACGCCGGCTCTGTTGCCCAGCCGCGGGGATGCCGACGAGGCGGCATCCGATGCGCCCTGGCCAGGGCCATGATCAGAGCCAGAGCCAGAGCCAGAGCCAGAGCCAGAGCCAGAGCCAGAGCTATGGCCGGTGCCGACGCCTGGGCCGGGTGCGCCGGAACCCGATGCGGGGGCTGACGCGGTGGTGACCGGTTTTCGCCAGCGTTCGATGCTGGTGTGGCCGTCCACTATCAGCAGCAGGAGGAAGCCCAACGCGCCGAGAACGAACCGGACCGGCCCGACGCCGTCCGGCAGCACCGCCGCCGGCAGCATGAACAGCGCCAGCAGCGGGAGCCCGGCGAGTGCCGGACGCCGGGCCACCGTCATCAGGAAATCGACGACCATCGTGACCAGATGGACGCCGATGAGGACGAGCAGCGCCAGACCCGGCCGTTGCGGTACCGGCGCGGCGAACCGAGCCACGTCGTCCCGGCCGGTGGCGATCAGGGAACGCAGCGTTTCCAGCGTCTGGCTGGTCGGCAGCACGCCGGCGAGGGCGGTTTCCCGCGCACACAGTATGGTCGCCGCGACGAGCAGGCTGAGTGCCTCCAACAGCACGATGCCCGGGACGGGCAACCGCAGGGCCTGGCCCAGCACGGACGTTCCCGCCACCACCGCCGTGGCCGCGACAGCCAGCCGCAGCCACCACAGGCCGTCGAACAACGGCGCGAGCGCGAACGCGCACAGCAGCGACGCGAGTGCGCCACCGAGAGTAGCGGTCAGGGTGGGGGGCAGGCGCGTGATCATCGCCGCAGGCCTGCTTCCGCCTCTGGCTGCCCTGCCGTGGCCGCGTCTTCCGGGGTCTCCTCAGGCCGCACCCGCGTGGCCGGTGACCGGGGTGTTGCGGACGGGCGCGCCGGCTCGGGCCTGCTGTCGGCGCGTTCCCGCATGGCAGACAAGCGGGGCAGGGGGGACGTTCTGGCGCTGTCGGGCGGTCCGGGTGGGAGGGCTGTCGGGCGTGCGGTGGGTGGGCGTGTGGTAGGTGGTGCCGTGCTGGTCGTGTCAGGCGGGAAGGATCTTGGGCCGCCGGTGGCCCGGCTGGTAATGGCTGGGTCAGCGGCGGTCGGCCAGGTGGCCGCTGGTCTGCCGGCCCTTGGCCTGCCGGCCGCCGCGCTGCTGGTGGCCGAACTCTCAGCGGCCGAACCTCTGATGGCCGAATCGCTGCTGGCTGGCCAGGCGGTGGCCTGACCGGTGGTAGCAGGGCCAACGGCCGCCGAATCAGGAGTCGCCGGGCCAGGAGCCGTCGGGCCAGGAGCGGCCGAGGCAGGAGCCGCCGAATCAGGAGTCGCCGGGCCAGGAGTCGCCGGGCCAGGAGTCGCCGGGCCAGGAGTCGCCGGGCCAGGAGTCGCCGGGCCAGGAGCGGCCGAGGCAGGAGCGGCCCGGCCAACAGTGGATGGCCACTCGAGCGGCTGGCTCGACGAGGCCGACGGATCCGGATGCCGTGGTTCCGGATGCCGCGGCTGCGTGGGACCACTCCCTTGGGCGACGTGCCGTGGTTCCGGATGCCGTGGCTGCGGTGGCTGCGGTGGCTGCGGTCGGCCATGGTGGATCACGCCTGTGCTCTGGGCGCCGGCCGCCTGACGCCCGGCCCTGTTGTTCTTCCCGCTGCCGGCTGTGCTTCGTCCGGAGCTCCGCTGGGACCCACCCGGCCACAACGTGGCGAGGGTGTCGCCGTAGCCGGCGACGATCACAGTCCAGCCGTGACGCTGGAAGACCGCGCGGCAGGCGCGCAGGTTCTCCTGCCCGGTGGCCTCCTGCCCGGCTGCGGCATGGTTCCCGTCCCAGGTCGCGACGTTGACGAGCACGACCGTCGCGAGTGTGCCGCGCGGGCGGGCCCTGGCGAGTATCCCTGCTCGTGCCGGCTCGGTGGAGCCGAGGACCGCCACGAGTATCCCGTCGCCGGCGAGGTGGGCCAGGCCGCGCCGGCCGGGGATGGGCGGGCCCGGGGATGCCGCACGGGACGGCGGACCGGCGTCGGCGGTGGTCACCACGGCGAGCGCGTCCAGCAGCGCGGTGGTGCTGCGGGTCGGCTTCCGTGGTCCGCCCGCGGCCGGTGCGGCCGCCAGGCTGCCGTCACAGATCAGGTCGACCAGGTGGCCGCTCTCGGTGAGATGCGCCGCGACCGAGCCAGCGGCGCTGACCGCCCACTCGAACGAGGAGGCCGGCCCCTGACCGGCCCAGGCCGCGGAGCGGGTGTCGAGCAGGACGGTCGCGCTGGCCGGGCGGGAGCTCTCCTCCCGGCGCACCATCAGCTCACCGGCGCGGGCACTGGTGCGCCAGTGGATCCGTCGCAGGTCGTCCCCGGCCTGGTAGGGGCGGGTGACGAAGTCGTCGGTCCCCATGGTGGGCCGGTCGCGCTGGCGGAGGTCACCGATCGTGATCTGCCTGCCGGGGCGCGACGCGGGCAGCGTTTCCACCGGCGGGGTGACGACCAGTTCGTCGCGGCTGCGGAACGTGCGGGTGAGCTCGCACAGCCCGAACGGATCCGTGATCCGGATCGCCATCGGCCCGATCAGGTAACGGCCGCGCAGCCGGGGGCGAAGCTGATAGGTGAAGTACCGGGCGCCCCCCGGCTCCACCCGGTCGAGCATGAAGCGCGCCCGGAAGCCGAGATGGGCGGGGATGTCGTCATCCACCAGCAGCACCGAGGAGGAACGCCGACTCATGTTGTCGATCCGGACACCGACCGACACCACCGCCCCCACGGTCACGCGGGCGGGTGTCAGGCGCCGGTGGCAGGCGAGCCGGTAGCGGGTCCGGCACACGAACGCCGTCGCGCACAGCGGCAGGGTGAGCAGCAGCAGGCCGGCCCGCAGGAGGTCCTTCTCGCCGACCACGACCGCCAGCCCGCAGCAGACCAGCCCGGTGACCACGAAACACTGCCCGCGGACGGTCAGGCCTCGTAAGGCTGCCAGGAAGTCCGACACAGCGATCTAACGGCCACGGTGCGACGGACGTGCCCCCCGGTGCGGGATGGGGACCCGCGTGAGGATGTCCGCGACGATCCGGGAGGCGGCCTCGACGGCGGACCCGCCCGACGCCGCGGTCTCCGCTCTGACCAGCAGCCGGTGGGTGAGGACCGGTTCGGCCATCGCCTGGACGTCGTCGGGGACGACGAAGGCGCGGCCGTCGAGGGCGGCGTGGGCCCGGGCGGTCCTGATCAGGTGCAGGGCCGCGCGCGGGGAGGCACCCAGGACGAGCTCCGGGTGCCGGCGGGTCGCCGTCACGAGATCGACGATGTAGCGGCGTACCTCGTCGGCCACGTGGACCGAACGGACCAGGGAGATGAGTCTGGTGATCTCGGCGGCCTCGGTGACCGGGTCGACCGCGTCGAGGGGCTCGGTGTTGCCATGGCTGTCCAGCATGGCCAGCTCGGCCGCGGATGACGGATAGCCCATGGACACCCGTGCGGTGAAACGGTCCCGTTGCGCCTCGGGCAGGGGATAGGTGCCTTCCATCTCGATCGGGTTCTGGGTCGCGACGACCATGAACGGCGATTCCAGGTGATAGGTGACGCCATCAATGGTGACCTGGTGTTCCTCCATGCATTCGAGGAGTGCCGACTGCGCTTTGGGGGCGGCTCGGTTGATCTCGTCGGCTATGACCAGGTTGGAGAAGACCGGCCCGGGGCGGAACTCGAAGTCGCGGGTGTCCTGGTTGTAGACGCTCACCCCCGTGACATCGCTGGGCAGCAGGTCGGGAGTGAACTGGATGCGGCGGACGCGGGCGTCGATCGAGCGCCCCAGCGCCTTGGCGAGCATCGTCTTGCCGACGCCGGGCACGTCCTCGATGAGCAGGTGGCCTTCGGCGAGCAGGACGACCAGGGATGTCCTGACCACCTCGGGCTTGCCGTCGATGACGCTCTCGACCGCGCGGGTCATGCGCGTCGCGACATCCGCGAGGTGGCGCAGGCCGGTCCCGGGCTCGCGCCACGGTATGACGCCGGGCTCCGTCACCGTCACGTCGGCCTCCGTCCCCAGATCGGCGAGGTGGGCCCGGCGGCCCCCCCACAAGTGTGGCACCGAGCGGAAGCCGATCTTCACCGGCGGGAATCATCCGTCCGCTCCGTCCGGAAAGCGTACTCATTCGCGGCGGCGGTCGAGGATAGCCGCTGCATCGGTTACCGGAGGTGTTTTTGACACGTTCGGTCAAAAGACACATTGATGCCGGAGAGGTGATCTCCAGGCCCCGCCGGACGTGGGCGTGGGGGTGTCCGGAGTGTCGGACAGGTGGGGGGGAGTGGGGTACAGTGGCGCGCAGTGGGGGGCAGGGGCACTGTCAGGCTGACCAGGGCGGGGTTTGAACGGCCATGAACCTCTCGGGCACGGGCGAGGAGGCCGCCGATGTTCCTCGGCAGCCACACGCCCCGGCTCGACGACAAAGGCCGGCTCACCCTGCCGGCGAAGTTCCGCGAGGAGCTGGAAGGGGGGCTCGTGATCACCAAGGGGCAGGAACGCTGTCTCTACGTGTTCCCCATGCCTGAGTTCACCCGGATCAGTGACTCCCTGCGGGCCGCGCCTGTTACGGCAAAAGCTCTACGGGATTACAGCCGTGTCTTCTTTTCCTCGGCTTCGGACGATGTTCCCGACCGGCAGGGACGGATCACCATCCCGCCGGCCCTGCGCACGTATGCGGGACTTACCCGGGAGTGCGTCGTCAACGGCGCGAACACCCGGGTGGAGATCTGGGACGCGGCCCGCTGGGAGACCTATCTGACCGGCCAGGAGGAGAACTTCGCCGCGCTTTCCGAGGAGGTGTTGCCCGGCGTCATCTGAGCGTTGCCCGAGCGTCATCGTCCGAGGCGGACACGGCGGCAGACACAGCGGCAGACACAGCAGCCACACCCGACCGGGAGCGCCGACCGACCAGCGTCGACGGCCCTCGCGCCACCCCTGTGTCGCCTCTGTGCCATCTCTGTGCCGCCGCGGCCCGGGGCATCAGGTGTGCGCCGAGGTCTCCCCCCGCTCCATACCGGACGCCACTTCCCCGGTGTCCGGTGGCGTGAGCGGGGCGGGACCTGGGCACATGCCGAGCCCCGGGGCCGATGGTGGCACCGGGCCGCCCGGCGCACGTGTTCCCGCCTGTCCGCGTATCTGGCGGTCATCCGGCCGGCTGTCACGCAGCCGACAGGACCGGTCCGCCATATCCGTTCACATTGTCTGCTCACATCCTTGTCTGCTCACATCGTCGCCTGCTCACATCGTCCGTACGTGCACACCGCGGTTTTCACCAAGCGTGATCGCGGGTCAACCGCATCTTCCCCGCCGCGAGGTTCACAAAACCGTTCGAGGAGGTCGAGGTGGACGCCACGCACATCCCCGTCCTCTCCGACCGTGTCGTTGGCCTGCTGGCGCCGGCCCTGCCCGGGCCCGAGGTGGTCCTGGTCGACGCCACCGTGGGCCTCGCCGGTCATGCGAGCGCGTTACTCGACGCCTGCCCGACGGCCCGCCTGATCGGTCTCGACCGTGATCCACAGGCGCTGGAGCACAGCCGCGCCCGGCTGGCCGACCGGGCCGGCCAGGTCACCCTGGTACACGCCGTGTACGACCAGCTGCCGGCCGTCCTGGACACCCTCGGTCTGACCGAGGTGCACGGTGTGCTGTTCGACCTGGGCGTCTCCTCGCTGCAGCTTGATTCCGACGAGCGGGGATTCAGCTATTCCCGGGACGCTCCCCTGGACATGCGGATGGACCCCAGCCGGGGCCGCACCGCCGCGGACGTCGTGAACACCTACGACGCCGCCGAGCTCACCCGCGTCCTCAGCCACTACGGAGAAGAACGCTTCGCTCGCCGCATCGCCTCGGCCGTGGTCGCGGAACGCGCCCGCGAGCCGTTCGTGTCCTCGGCGCGCCTGGCCGATCTCGTCCGCCGGACCATTCCGGCCGCAACACGTCGTAACGGTGGAAATCCAGCAAAACGTACATTCCAGGCGTTGAGGATCGAGGTGAACGGCGAACTCGAGGCGCTTGCCCGGGCGCTGCCGGCGGCCCTCGACGCGCTCGCCGTCGGGGGGAGACTCGTCGTGCTTGCCTACCACTCGCTCGAGGACCGCATGGTCAAGCGGGCATTCGCCGCGCGGGTACGCCCTGACGTACCGCCGGACCTGCCCGTGATCCCGCCGGATGCCGCGCCGACGATGCGCTGGCTCACCCGCGGTGGGGAGACGTCGTCCCCGGACGAGGTGGCGGCCAACCCGCGGGCCTCCGCGGCGAAACTGCGCGCCGTCGAGCGGATAGCCCCGCCGTCCGGGGCCTCCCGGTCCTCCAGAACGTCTGGGGCTTATGGGAGTTCCAGGACGTCCAGGATATCCGGGACGGTCAGGACGGCCGGGACGTTCGGGCCGGCCGGCCCGAACGGGACAGCCGGAGGTGCGGCATGAGCGCGCCGGCCCCCCTGCTGACACGACAGGGCCGGGGCAGGGCGAAGGCGGCCACGCCGCCCACTCGCGCGTCGTACCAGGCGGCCCGCGCCGACCGCCGCGGCTACGCGGCGTCGGCCGCGGTGTACGACACGGTGCCCGCATCGGCGGCGGCCCGAGGACACGCCGACACCGCCATCCCGATCCCGTCCCTGGGCCGGCGGGCCGGCGGGCCGGCGGGCCGGGCGGCCACCCCGCTCCTGGACCGGTCGCGCCGGCGGGCGTCCGGGCCGGGC
>NZ_CAKKTL010000240.1:4932-7803 GCF_920664355.1 Protofrankia sp. CiP1_Cm_nod2 | reverse complement strand
TTTGAAGCAGAAAACGGAATACGAGATTGCCTCTTGTCTCGTGGGCTCGGAGATGTGTATAAGAGACGGCGCCACACCACGGCGTCGTCCGCCACCTGTTCCCGGACCAGCCCCGGCACGGCGTCCAACGTGGCGACCAGCGGCGCAGCCGCGCCCGCGGCGGGGACGACGACAGCGCCCACGGCCAGCGCCGTAAGCCCGCCGGCGGCTGTCGCACGCCCGGCGACAAGATCCGCGACGACCACCCCGACCGCCGCGCCGTCAGCGGCGGACATCGCGCCGAAGGTGGTGTCCAGGCGCGGGCCGCGGGCGTCCGTCAGTGTGTAGCCGACCGGCGCGTCCCGCGCCGGCTGGCGCAGTACCAGCACGCGGGCGTCCGGCCCGGACAGCCGCGCCGCCGCGAGCGTGGAAGCCGCCATCCCGCCCGCGCGGACCGCGGCGCCGGCCGCCACCTGGCCGGCCTCGGCGACCATGAACGCGCCGGTGAACGGGCCGGCCGCGACCGCCCCGCCGAGGGACAGCGCCGTGACGTGCCGCCAGCCGGGCGGGTGACGGCGGAGCATCCCCCGCACTCCTGTCACTGAGAGTGCGCAAGCCGCCAGCATGCCGGCGACGGCGACGGCGAGCTGCGCGGCGGCGGGCTCCCCGGTGCGCCCGGCAACCCCCAGGCAGCTCTCGACGGCCGCGCCGGCCAGGCCGACGACGACCACGCCCCATGCCGCGAGCACCGGCCCGCGGGTCTCTGCCCGCACGGCCCCGACCGCGCCGGCGAGCGCGGCCGGCACCAGTACGGCCGCGAGGCCGACAACATGCCCGCCGGCCGGCCCGGCGGGCGACATGGCCGGCCCCAGCCAGCCCGACAGCGCGTCGGCCATGGCGCCGGTGGCCTCCCGCCCGCCCGCGCCCACCCCGGGCAGGGTGTCCGGGACGTCGACGGCCACGCCGGTGAGCCACCGCCACCCGGGTAGCAGGTCACGCCACGGCCACCACGGCAGGCTGGCGGCGACGGTCACGGCGAGTACCTGCGCCAGTCGGTGCGGCAGGCGCGGCCGGCGCAGCAGCACGACCGCGCCGGTAAGCCCGGCGATGGCGGACAGCAGCAGCGCCGGCGCGCAGGCGACCACGGCGAGCAGCCGGATCGCGAGCCGGCGGGCCGCAGGCCAGGTGGCGCGGCCGGTGCCCGGCTGCGCCACCAACGCGGCCGCGGCGGTGAGCACGCCGGGGAGCAGCACGAGCGCGAACAGCACGTCGACCCGGGCCGCGGCAACCGCCCAGATCATCGGCGGGGACAGCGCGTAGCCGGCCGCGGCTACGACCCGGACCGGCGTGCGTGGCGTGCGCGGCCCGCCGGTACCGGAAGCCCCACGGCCGGAGACCACTTCAGCGGCACCACCGCGGAAGACAGCGGTGGTGGGGACAGCGGTGGTGGGGACAGCGGTACCGGCAACGGCGCCGCCGGAGGCGGTACGGGCAGAAGCGCTACGGGCGGGGACGGTGCCGACAGGAACGGTACGGGCAGGAACACTGGCGGCACGACCCAGGTGGCCGCAGGCGGCGTAGGCGGCAAGAGCGGCCAGCGCCGGTCCGCCCAGCAGGACGACATCGGCCGCCAGCCACGGCCTGCCACCCAGCACGGTCGCGAGAACGGCCAGCGGCAGCAGCCACAGCCCGGCGTCCGTCGGCCCGGACACCGCGGGACCGGCGGACGCCGCTCCGGCGGCACCACCAGGCCACCCGGACAGGACGACCGACCACAGATCCCGGGCACCGTCGGGTAACGGCAGCGACACGTCCGTGCCGGGCAGCCGGCAGGCGGCCGTCCCCGGCCCCCATCCCGGCCCGAGCATGAAACGGGCCGCTATCAGGCTCACGACGGCCAGCGCCCCGGCGAGCGCCAGAGCCGGCCGCCCCGCCCAGGCCGGCGGGCCGTCACGGCCACGACGGCGGGCAGAAGAACGCGGGACGAGCGAAAGTGCGCGCAGGAACGTCCGGACCGCGCCCAGCGGCCCGCCCCGGGACGCGAGCAGCGGGCGTAACGTCCGACCGGGTACCCGCGCGGACGCCGCCCGGCTCCGGCGCGCCCGCCACAGCCAGCCGGGATGGCCCATCACCGCAACGGCCGCGGCGACCTCGTCCAGGCCCTGGCGAAGCCGGCCGCCGGCGGCCAGCGCGGCGCCACGCCCCAGCGCCGACGGCACGAGCCCAAGCCATGCCGGTACCAGCGGGCCGGCCGAGATGTTGGCCATCCGGACCCGCAGCTCCTCCCGCCGCAGGTCGCGGTAGCCATCCCGCCCGCTGGGGCCATCCCACTCGCTGGGGCCGCCCCGCCCGCTGGGGCCATCCCGCCCGCTGGGGGCGTCCCGCTCGCCGGGGCTGTCCTGTTCGCGGTGGTTGGCGGCACGTTCGCGGAGCCGCCGCCCGCGGACCGGGGCGCGGTGGCCGCCGGGACGGGCGACGTGGATCACCGCGGGCGGGACGACGACCACCCGCATCCCCGCGCGCCAGGACCGCCAGCAGAAGTCGAGGCCGGCGACGGCGCGTAGCCGCGGGTCGAACCCGCCGAGCCGCCGCCACGCCGGCCCGCGCACGAGCGCGCCCACGGCCGCGACCGCCAGAACGTCCCGGACGGCGTCGTGCTGGCCGGCGTCGATCTCGCCGGGGGCGATGCCGGTCACCCGGCGCCCGGCGCCGTCCACGGTGGCTCCGGCTTCGACGATCAGTGTCGGGTCGGCCCAGTCGAGCACCTTCGGGCCGAGCACGGCGGCGCTGGGATCCAGCGCCGCGTAGGTCAGCAGCCGCTCCAACGTGTCCGGAGCCGGTGCCGAGTCGTGGCACAACAGCCAGAGGAAGTCCGGTGTGCCGGTGGCCTGG
>NZ_CAKKTL010000240.1:0-4768 GCF_920664355.1 Protofrankia sp. CiP1_Cm_nod2 | reverse complement strand
TCCGTCCGGCTCGGCAGTGCCGCGGCCACGGCCGCCCCGTAGCCGGTGCCCGGCGGCATGGTGCGGACCGACACATGCGGGCCGTCCGGGATCCGCGCCCGGCGGGCCGTGGGCCCGCCGCCGACGTCCACCACGACGACCTGGTCGGGCCGGCGGGTCTGCTGGCCGAGCGCACGCAGCGTCTGTGCCAGGCCCGTCCCCGCCGCGACGCCCGGCGAGACATGATCGGAAAGTTCTCGGCCGGCCCCGCCCCGGTCGCGGCCGGCGGCCACCACGATCGCGACGACTTCGGCCGTGCCGTGCTCGCCTGCGGCCTGCCCGCCGGCGGGCCCGCTGGTGGCACGGCCCGGGTTGCCGGTGCCGGTGCCGGTGACCGGACGCCCGGCGTGCGGCGGGGACGGGCCGGTGGCTGTCACGCGACCGATGCCGGGCTACCGGCTTCCCCGCGGGGCCCGGACATCCCGGATCGATACGCGGACCATGGATCCGGTGGGCGGGCCGAAAACATGATCGTCCCAGCTTCGGCGGCCCGGCCTGGTCCGACGGATGTCAGGCACCGCCCGCACGATCGAAGATCCATCAGATGCGGACGAGGATCCATCGGAGGTGGTCTAGACCGCCTGCCGGCGTAGCCGGCGCCGCTCCCGCTCGGACATCCCACCCCAGATACCGAACCGTTCGTCCTTTTCGAGCGCGTATTCCAGGCACTCGCTGCGGACCTCGCATCCCGAGCAGATGCGCTTGGCCTCGCGGGTCGACCCGCCCTTCTCCGGGAAGAACGCCTCCGGATCGGTCTGGGCGCACAGCGCGCGCTCCTGCCACTCCGGTGAGTCCGCAAAGATGTCGTCAAGACCGAGAGTGACGACATTGGTCAGGCTCGCGCCGCGTGACTCACCGGCCACGGCACCGCCGGCCCGCGCGTCACCGGTGGTTGCGTCACCGGTCACCGCATCACCGGTCACCGCGTCACCGGCCCGCGACCGGCCGGCAGATGACCTTACCGATATCGATTCAGTGAATTCATCTTCTTCTTTGCCGTCATTACCATCATCATGAAAGTCAATATCAAAATCGACATCGAACTCGGCGGTGGTCAGCTCCCGGCCCTCGCGGCGGCCGGGATCCGGCCGCCCGGCCCACTCGGTGGCCGTGGGCTGCGCGGGCAGCCCGGCACGTGACCGGTGTGTTTCGGCGAGGACGATGTGGACGCCCGCGTCGGTGCGTTCCATGTGGACTCCTCCAGACCCGTCGCGGTGCGGTCGGCCACCCCCCGGGCGCCGGCGCGCAGGTGACTGGTGTCCACACCGGCTGGGCAGGCGCTTTACCGCACCTTCCCCACCGGCGGGGGAAATGACACGCCGGTAATTACACGCGCCGAAGACCGCCGCGTCAACCCCACCAGCGCAACATCCTCTACAACCAGCGATCAAACAATAGCTCACGGTAGCAGGACGCTGTTACAGAGGGTCCCCGTCCAGCGCACTGAGCGATATGCGAGAAGTCCCCGAGAGCCCTGACCGGGTCATCTTACCCTCCGAAATCAGATAAAGCCGACATCGACTGTCCTTCTTGTGACATCTCCTCCTATCTGCCGGACTTCCACTTTCGCGGATATCCGTCCGGACAGTAGCAACGAACATCGACAAACGGACATCGACAGTTGTCGGAGCCGCACCGGCCGCTGACACAGCCGCGATCAACCTGATGACCGGGCACCGTCGGGACGTCGACGGGACGCCGTCGGGACGCCATCGGGACGCCGTCGGACATCCGTCCACCGCCCATCCTGACGGGCGAGCAGGAGCGGCTGACAGGCGGGACCGGCTGACGGGCGGGCAGAACCTGCCCGTCACGCGACGGCACCTCCACCGGTCGTGATCCAGTGCAAGTGATCCAGTGAGAGCCCGGCGGAAGTATTGTCCAGCGGAACCACCGGCCGAGGTGCCACCGGACGAAAGTCAGGACTTCAGGCCCGGTCAGGAGACGATCGGCAGGGCCCTGCGCACGGCCCCGGCGCCGCCGGGAGGAAGATCCACGGCCGCGCCGGCCCCTCTGGCGGGGATGCGCGCGTCGGGGCGGCCATCACTCCGCGTGCCTGCGCCGACGTCCTGACGGGCCGCGGCCAGCCGCTCCGCCGGGACCGGCCCGTAGGTCGTCGTCCGCTGCCGCGCCGGCCGTCCGGCGGCGCGGGCCAGCGCCTCCAGCTCCGCGACGGAACGGGCCGACCCGTGCTGGGAGCCGGCCATCCGGCTGATGGTCTCCTCCATGAGGGTGCCGCCGACGTCGTTGACCCCGCCGCGCAGGACCTGCTCGCAGCCGTCCGGCCCGAGCTTCACCCAGGAGCACTGGATGTTGTCGATCGCGCCGTGCAGGAGCAGCCTGGCCATCGCGTGTACCGCCCGGTTCTCCTGCACGGTGGGGCCGGGCCGGGCCACCCCGGCCAGGTAGATCGGCGAGCTGTGGTGGACGAACGGCAGTGCCACGAACTCGGTGAACCCGCCGGTGGACTCCTGGATGCGGCGCAGCAGCCGCAGGTGGGCCACCCAGTGCGCCGGGGTGTCCACATGCCCGTACATCATCGTGGCGGACGACCGCAGGCCCACCTGGTGCGCGGTCGTGATGATCTCCACCCAGGCCGAGGCCGGCAGCTTGCCCTTGGTGAGCACCCAGCGCACGTCGTCGTCGAGGATCTCGGCGGCCGTCCCCGGGACCGAGTCGACACCGGCCTCGCGGGCCGCGGTCAGCCAGTCCCGGATGGACAGGCCGGTCCGGGTGACGCCGTTGACGACCTCCATCGGGGAGTAGGCGTGCAGGTGTATGCCGGGGACCCGGTTCTTGATCTCGCGGGCCAGGTCGAAATAGGCGGTCCCGGGCAGGTCCGGGTGGATGCCGCCCTGCATGCATATCTCGGTGGCGCCGGCCGCCCACGCCGCCTCGGCCCGGGTGCCGACCTCCTGCTGGGAGAGCGTGTAGGCGTCGGCGTCACCCCGCCGCTGCGCGAACGCGCAGAACCGGCAGCCGGTGTAGCAGACGTTCGTGAAGTTGATGTTCCGGTTGACGACGTAGGTGACGTCGTCACCGACAGCATCGCGCCGCAGGTCGTCCGCGAGCCGGCAGAGCGCTTCGAGCGCGGGGCCGGCCGCGCCGAACAGGACGAGGGCGTCGGCGTCGCTGATGCCCGCCGGATCGTCGGCGGCGTGCCGCAGCGCGGCTCTCATCTCGCCGTCGAGGCGCGGCGGCGCGGCGGCGGTAGCCGCGGCCAGCAAGTCACCACCGGACGCGGCACCGCCTGGCGCGGCAGTGCCTCCCGGCACGGCCTCGGCCGGATCGCCCGGCACGGCGTCGCCCGGCACGGCGCGGGCGCCTGTGCCGATCACTCCGTCCGCGCCGGTGCCCGCGGCGCTGACCTGGGCGCGCAGGACGTCCCAGTCGCCGTAGACCGAGGCGAAGTCCGCCCGCCGGTCGCCGCGGCGGCCGGCGACGTCGATGGCCGCCTGCAGGTCGACCCGGCCGCTGTCGGCGAGCCCGCCGTCCGGCTCCTGCCAGGGGCGGCCCACGGCGGCCGCCCCCGCGCGCAGCAGGCCGTCCGGTCCGCTCAGCGCGGCCACGTGCGGGCGCAGCCTGGGGTCCAGCCATGGCTCGTCCAGGTAGGGCGGGTAGGCGGTCAGCCGGGGCCGCAGTGTGAAGCCGGCCGCCGCGGTGACCGCGGTCAGGGCCGCCAGCGCCGGCCAGGGGCGTTCCGGGTTGACGTGGTCCGGAGTCACCGGTGACACCCCGCCCCAGTCGTCGATGCCGGCGGCCAGCAGCAGCGCGCACTCGTCCGGGTCGACCAGGTTCGGCGGCGCCTGCAGCCGCGGGGACGGGCCGAGCACCAGCCGGGCGACGGCGGCCGCCGCGGCGAGCTCCTCGGCGCCGACGTCGGGCGCGTCCCGCATCGCCGTGTCGTCCTTGGCCCGGAAGTTCTGGACGATCACCTCCTGGATGCCGCCGTAGCGGCGGGCCACCGCCCTGATCGCGAACAGCGTCTCGGCGCGCTCCAGGTAGGTCTCGCCGATACCGAGCAGCAGGCCGGTGGTGAACGGCACCGACAGCCGGCCGGCGTCCTCCAGCACCCGCAGCCGGCGGGCCGGCTCCTTGTCGGGCGAGCCGTAGTGCGGGCCGCCCGGGGTGGACCACAGCCGGGTAGCGGTCGTCTCCAGCATCATGCCCATGGACGGCGCGACCGGCTTGAGCCGGGCCAGCTCCTGCCAGGACAGCACCCCGGGGTTCAGGTGCGGCAGCAGCCCGGTCTCCTCCAGGACGGCGATGGCCGCCGCCCGCAGGTAGCCGAGGGTGGAGTCGTAGCCGTGGCTGTCCAGCCACTGGCGCGCCGCCGGCCAGCGCTCCTCCGGACGATCACCCAGGGTGAACAGCGCCTCCGCGCAGCCCGCCGCCGCGCCTTCGCGGGCGATCCCGATGACCTCGTCCAGGCTCAGGTAGGGCGCGGGCAGCCGGTGCGGGACGGTCGCGAACGTGCAGTAGTGGCACCTGTCCCGGCACAGCCGGGACAGGGGGATGAACACCTTCGGCGAATAGGTGATGACGCCCGGGCGCCCGGCCGAGCGCAGGCCGGCGTCGCGGACCCGCGCCGCCGACGCGGACAGGTCGACGAGATCGTCCCCGCGGGCGGTCATCAGCACAGCCGCCTCCACCGCGTCGAGCGGCACGCCGTCGCGGGCCCGGCGCAGCGCGCGCCGCAGCGCCGAGCCCGTGGGCGCCAGGCCGGCTC
>NZ_CAKKTL010000239.1:5457-8153 GCF_920664355.1 Protofrankia sp. CiP1_Cm_nod2 | reverse complement strand
CGGTGGCCAGGTCGGGCCGGGTGCGGGCGGCCGGCCGGTCCGCCGCCGGGGGGCCGGCGTCCGCCGTGGCCGCCTCGACGGCGGCGAGCGCCGCCCGCAGCCTGGCCAGGTCCTCCTCGGTGTGCCGCTGCGCGAGCCGGCGGACGCAGGGCGGCTCGAGCAGCGCCCTGGCCTGGTGGACGTCGGCGATGGTGGTGCCGCGGTATTCCAGGACGAGCGCGGCGTAGCGGGCGGCGACGTCACCGTTGGGTGTGTGGACCCGGGCGCCGCCGTGTGCCCCGCGCCGGACGCTGATCAACGCTTCGGACTCCAGGACGCGGAAGGCCTCCCGCAGGGTCGGGCGGGAGACCCCGAACTGCTCCATCAGCACGGCTTCCGGGGGCAGGGCGTCCCCCTCGACCAGTTCGCCCCGCACGATCTGGCGCCGCAGGCGGGCGGCGACCAGCTCGGCGGTCTTGGGGACGCGCACCCGCCGGCCGACGTGGCCCTCGCCGGCCGGCGACCTGCCGGGGTCGTCGCCACGCCCGCCGGGGGGCGGGCCGGCCGACGGATCAGACGTTCTGAGACCGCCGGGCCCCCCGATGCCCCCCGGGCCGTCCGTTGCGATATTGGTTGCGTTCAGTAACACCATGATGGTCCCCCTCGGAGAGATCCGGCTGCGGCGGGCAGCGCGTGGCCCGCTGGCGGTGGTTCGGCTCCTTCGCCCAGAAGATCACATTGTTGTCGCCGGCGATGTCACCAGAAGTACTGGCTAGGTTGCATTGTGACACTACTGGTCGCAGCCACCTGCAAGGGGTGCTGTCATGGCTACAAGTAATGACTATTTGTAATCGATGTTCATCGAATCTTTACTAAAAGTAATCGTTCAGAGTCTTTTTGTCATCGTTTGGCGGCGCTGAACACCATGTGGCGATCCGAGCGGATCGGTGCGCTGCGTGAGTCACCCGGACGAAAAAGGTGCCGGCCGGTGTTCCACCCGGATGATCCAGATCGTGCGCGTCGCGCGCGGGCCATCGGATCCACACCTGAGGAGATCGTGATGACGGCTCTGTACACGGCTGAGGCCACCGCGTGGGGCGGGCGTGCGGGACGGGTGGCGTCCAGCGACGGGCGGGTGGACCTGAACCTGTCCCTGCCCAAGGGGCTCGGCGGCGACGACGGCCCCGGCACCAACCCGGAGCAGTTGTTCGCCACCGGTTACGCCGCATGTTTCCACAGCGCGCTCAAGGCGGTCGCCCGGCGGGCGAAGGTCGATGTCTCCGCGTCGGCGGTCACCGTCCGGGTCGAGATCGGCCCGGACGACGACGGGTTCGCCCTCGCCGTCGCGATCGAGGCCGAGATCGAGCAGGTCGACCGGGACGTGGCCGCCACGCTCGTCGAGCAGGCTCACGCCCTGTGCCCGTACTCCAGGGCGACCCGGGGCAACATCGTCTCCACCGCCACCCTCGTGGACAGCTGACCGGGTGGCCGGCTGGCCGGCTGGCCGCTGGCTGACCGGCCAGCGGGTGCTGGCCAGCCGGTCGTGGGCTGCCCGGGACACCGTATGGTCGTAGCGTCTTCATCCATGGGCGACGCGCACATTGCCACCGTCGGTGTCGAGGAGGAGTTCCACCTCCTGGACCTCGCCTCCCGGCGGCCTGTGCCGCGGGCTCCGGCGATCCTCGAGCGCCTCGCGAAGGAGTGTTTCACCGCCGAGCTGCTGGCGTCGGTGGTGGAGTCCAACAGCCGCCCGTGCACCGACCTGGCCGACCTGCGCAGCAGCCTGCTCCAGCTGCGGCGCGAGCTGGTGGCGGCCGGCGAACCGCTCGGGCTCGGCCCCGCGTCCGCGGGGACCGTCCCGCTGGCCGGCCGGGACACGCCCAGCATCAGCCGGTACCCGCGCTACCAGCGGATGCTCGCCGACTACCAGCTCCTCGCCCGGGAGCAGTCGATCTGCGGCGCGCAGGTGCACGTCGAGGTCGCCGACCGCGATCTCGCGATCGCGGTGGCCGCGTGGGTCGCGCCGTGGCTGCCGGTGCTGCTGGCGGTGTCGGCGAGCTCCCCGTACTGGCAGGGCACGGACAGCGGCTACGCGAGCGTGCGCACCCTGGTCTGGCAGCGGTGGCCGACCGCCGGCGTCACCGGGGCGTTCCGCACGGCGGCCGAATACGACCAGGCCGTCACGGATCTGATCACATCCGGGGTGATCAGCGACCCGGGGATGGTCTACTTCGACGTCCGCCCCTCCGCGCACCTGCCCACCGTTGAGCTGCGGGTCTGCGACGCGTGCCCGGACGTCGACACCGTCATCCTCGTCGCCGGCCTGTTCCGCGCGCTCGTCCGCCGGGCCACCCTGGCGGTCGGGGCCGGTGCGCCGGTCCCGCCACGGCGGACGGAACTGCTGCGGGCGGCCACCTGGCGGGCGGCCCGGTCCGGGATCGAGGGTGACCTCGTCGACGTGGCCGCGGCGGTACCGGTACCGGCGGGGGACCTGCTGTACCGGCTGGTGGACGAGGTGCGCGCCGAGCTCGAGCACGCCGGCGACTGGGAGCTGGTCCGCGACCTCGCCGGCCAGGCCGTCGGCCGGGGCAGCGCCGCGGCCCGGCAACGGCGGGCCTTCACCCGCCGCGGACACCTCACCGACGTCGCCGACCTCATCCTCACCGAAACCCGCCAGGCCGCGGACGCGGCGGATGTGGCGCATGCGGCGGATGTGG
>NZ_CAKKTL010000239.1:0-5051 GCF_920664355.1 Protofrankia sp. CiP1_Cm_nod2 | reverse complement strand
GGCCCGGGCCCGCCGCGTCCGAGCCTCGCGTCAGACCGTGACGCCGAGCGGGACGGAGATCCCGAGGCCGCCGCGGGTGCCCGCGCCGTAGCGCGCCTTCTCCCTGGCGATGTCCAGCGGCCGGGTACCGGCGCGGTTCGCGACGGCCGCGGCGTCGTCGAGCAGGTGCGCGGGGACCACCCAGACGACCTCGAACTCCAGGCCGTCGGGGTCGTGGGCGTACAGGCTCTTGGTGGTGCCGTGGTCGGACGAGCCGACCAGCGCCCCCGCCGCGACGAGCCGGCGGGCCGCGTCCTCCAGGTCGGTAAGGGTACCGACCTCCCAGGCGATGTGGTACATGCCCACGGCCGACCGGCCGGCCGGCGAGCTGCCGGCGGCCGCGCCGAGCTCGAACAGGCCGATGTCGTGGTCGTTGGTGGAGTCCGGCGCCTGCAGGAAGGCGGCCCGGCCGGGGATCGTCATCGTCACCCGGAAGTCCAGGACGTCGGTGTAGAAGGCGGTGGTACGCGCGACGTCACGGACATAGAGGACGACGTGGTTGAGGCGGTGGATGCCCATGATCTCCTCCTCGGGCCGTTCGGCGCCCGGGCGCTGTCCGGTAGCGCCTGGCACGGTCGGGCACTGTCTGCGGTCGGGCGCTCGGCCGGACGCCGCCGTGCGGATGGCACCGTGCGGGCGGCATGCCGTTGAGCGTTCAACTATCTTGACGGTACCCCGTTCGTTCCCGCTGTGTCCGGGTTGTCGGGGACGATCTCGTGACCGGAATTTCACGACCGGGATCCGTGGTCACGGGCCGGCGCCGGTGGCCGCGTCCAGCGCGTAGACGTTGTGGTCCAGGCTGCCGACGTAGAGCAGGCCGTTCTCCACCACGGGTGAGGAGTCGTCCACCGGGGCCCGGGTGGCGAACTTCCATCGTTGCTCGCCGGTGACGATGTCCACCGCGTACACATAGCGGTCCCGGCTGCCCACGTAGACCAGATCGCCGGACACGGTGGGCGAGGAACGGATGCCGTTGCCGGTGTGGAACCGCCAGCGGGTCCGGCCGGTGTCCGCGTCCAGCGCGTACAGGTTGCCGTCGTCGCTGCCCACGTACAGCACCTTGTCCACCAGCGTGGGCGTGGAGACCACGCCGTTGTCCGCGGTGAACTGCCAGGTCGGGGTGCCGTCCGAGGTCTTCAGCGCGTAGACGTTGTGGTCGTCGGCGCCGATCCACAGCATGCCGCCGGAGACGGTGGGGGAGGAGTCGACGCTGCTGCCGGTGGTGCGCTGCCAGCGTTTCCGGCCGGTGGCCGCGTCCAGCGCGTAGATGTTGCGGTCGCGGCAGCCGACATATACCCCACCGCTGACTACTGTTGGTGACGAATTGAACCAGTCATCGCCGGTGAAGCGCCAGAATTCGCGGCCCGTGGCCGTGTGGACCGCGTACAGGTTGCGGTCACGGCAGCCGATATAGACCACCCCGTCGACCACGGTCGGAGAGGAGTGCATCACCGCCCCGGCGCGGAAGCGCCAACGCGGCTGCCCGTCCGTGACATCCACCGCGTGCAGGTAGGCGTCGTTGCAGCCGACGTAGACCGTGTCGCCGGCGACCGCCGGGGACGACGTGACCGCCCCGTCGGTGGCGTACCGCCAGCGTTCACGGCCGGTGACCGCGTCGATGGCGTACAGGTGGTGGTCGTTGCTGCCGATGTAGACCACACTCGCCTCGACCGCGGGGGAGGAGTACACCTCGTCACCGGTGGTGAAGACCCACGGCCGTGGGCCGGCGGCGCCATCGGCGCCATCGGAACCGAGCAGGCGCACCGCCCCCCACGTGCCCGCCCCGGCCGCCGCGGCCACGGCGATGGCGCCACCCGCCCGCAGCAGGGCCCGCCGGTGCGGCCGCGCAGGCACAGGCGCAGGCACAGGCGCGGGCGCAGGCCGGTCACCGGTGTGCTCCCGGTCCGCGTGGCCGGTACGACCCGTGTACCCACGGTCGGTGCGATCCGCGTGTTCGTAGTCGCTACGGCCCGCGTATCCATAGCCGGTGCGACCTGTGTGTTCCTGGCCGGCGCTGGTACCTGCCCGGCCGGCGCGGCCGTCCGATGAGGACGGCTCCCACGGTAACGGCGGTGTCGGCGAGAGCGGGGGGGAGTGCCGCCCCGGCGGGCTGGAGATCGGCTCCCGGGAGGTGGGCGGCGGCCCGGGCCGCGCCGGTGACCCCGGCGGCGTCCTGGTCAGGGCCGCGCTGTCCCGGTCGGCCGCGTCCGCCGGTATCCGGCGGTCCCGAGCCTGGTCCGTCTCGCCCTGTCCCATCCGGGCCTGTCCCGCTCCCGCTTGTACTCCGGGTGACCGTCCACCAGGAAGGGGTGGCTTTCTGTCGAGAGCAGATGGCTGTCCGCCAGAGACGGCTGGCTGTCCGCCGGGGCCGGACGGACCGGAGGAGCCGGACGGACCGGAGGAGCCGGCGGGCCTGTCCCGGGCGTCCGGGCGGTGCCCTCGCTCGTAGGCGTCCACCAGGTCGTAGACGGCGGGTGGCAGCCAGTGCTGCGCGCCGAAGCCGGTCGCCTGCTGCCAGCGTCTGTCGATCTCCTCCAGCAGGCGGTTCGGGGTGGGCCGGCGTGCCGGGTCACGCTGCATGCAGCGGCGGATCAGGTCGGTGAGCGCCGGTGGGAGGGCGGAGAGGTCCGGTGGCCGGGAGAGCAGCTGGGCCAGCACGTTGACCGGTGTGTCGCCGTGGTAGGCGGTGCGGCCGGTCGCCGCGTACAGCAGGGTGGCGCCGAGGGAGTACACGTCGGTGGCCGGGGTCACCGACGCGGTGTCCATGGCCTGCTCCGGGGACATGTAGTGCGGCGTCCCGATCACAGCCTGGGTGAGCTGCGCGCTGCCGACCGACGACCGGACCAGCCCGAAGTCGATCACCTTCGGGTTCTCCCGGGTCACCAGCACGTTCGACGGCTTGAGGTCCCGGTGGATCAGGCCCACCCGGTGGATGGACTCCAGCGCCTCGGCGATCCCGGCCGCCAGCCACAGCACCGCGTCGACCGGCAGCGGGCCGGCCCGGCGGACCAGCCAGGACAGCGACGGCGCGGGCACGTAGGCGATGGCCAGCCACGGCATCGCGGCGTCGGCGTCGGCGTCCACCAGTGACGCCGTGTACACGCCGCTGACCTGCCGGGCCGCGGCGGCCTCCCGGGCGAAACGCTCCCGGAAGCCGGGCTCCTCCACCATGTCGGCCCGCACCGTCTTGACCGCGACCAGCAGCCCCGAGCGTGACTGGCCCAGGTACACCCGGCCCATCCCGCCGCCGCCGAGTACGCCGAGGATGCGGTAGGGGCCGATCGTGCGCGGGTCCCGCGGCGTCAGGGCGTCACGCATGCTCTCGAAAGAGCTGTTCGTGCCCGTCACGTCCGCCTCCACCTGTTCGTCACAGCCGTCAACGTGCCTTTACGCCCCGCATCGCGGGGCGGCGTGCCTTTACGCCCCGCATCGCGGGGCGGCGTGCCACTGAGTACCGTGCCGCCGGACGCCGTGCCCCGGGCGGTCGTCCAGGTGATCGTTCCCCGGATGGTCGTCGTTGGAACGATTCTTCTCCTCCGCCCTCGACATCGCCCCCGACCGTGATGGCTCCTCCGGGCGTGGCAGCCGTCCGTTCCCTGGATGTGGTCGTCGTCCATGGGGGCGTGGTCGTCGTCGTGCCTGGTCAACGGCCCGCGCGCACCGGGGCCGTGCCTCCGGCGACGCTGGTGGGGGCCGGCAGCGCCGCCCGGCTGATCGTTGTCTCCAGCCACGGGGCGAGCTGGTGCATGCCAGCGGTGCTCAGGTGGACGGCGTCGATGTAGAACGGGCCGCCGGAGGCGGTACGGGTCCAGCAGCGGTCCTCCTGGCACAGCGCCGCGTCGATGTCGAGCGGCAGGACCTGCGGGTACCGGCCGGCGGCCTCGGCGATCAGCGCGTTGTAGCAGCGGCTGGACATCGGGTCGGTGTCCCCGGTGACACGGCGGCTGTTGGCCAGCAGCACCGGCCGGCCGGGAGCCTCCTGCTCCCACAGGCGCGCGGCCGCGGCCAGCCGCTCCCGGTAGACCTGCCGGTAGCCGACGTCGCAGGGGGAGACGACCGCGCTGCCCACCAGCCGCGCCGCCGCGTCCCCACTCAGGTCGACCAGCAGGACGCCGGGCCGGCTGGCGGCGATCTGGGAGCGCCAGTACCGGTCCCAGTGCGCGCAGTCGCGTGCCGGCACCGCCGGTGCCCGCGCCGATGCCGGCAGCTGGGCGTCGGCGCTGACGTGGGCCCGCGGCGTCGCCGGCGGTGGTGCCGGGAACAGCCCGCAGCCGGGCAGCGAGCCGTCCACCACCGGGTAGCGGCCGGAGCCGCGCCGGCCGGCCGCCGCGGCCAGATCACCGGCGAACGACCCGCCCAGCACCAGGACCACCGGCTGCCTGCCCGCCCGTGACCGCTGCTCGACCAGGCCGGGCAGCCATGCCCCACCGACCGCGACGGCGGTGTAGGCCACCGCCAGCACCGGGGCGGTCCAGCGCAGCGGCCACCGGCGCAGGCGCAGCCGGCCGACCAGCGCGTCCTGCAGCAGCAGCCCGAGGAGCGCGGCCAGCCCCCCGCCGACCACCAGCAGGGCATGCGGGCGGACCCGCGGGAACGCGGTCGCCAGCACCCAGAACAGCGGCAGGTGCAGGAGCAGAAGCGGGTAGCCCAGCCCGCCCAGCTCCACCGGCAGGCCCCGGCCGAGCAGCCACTGCAACGGGTTGTGACGGGCAGGTGCCGGCGGGCGGTCCACGCTGGCCAGCAGCAGCGCGCCGGCGCCGGCGGCGACGGCCGGGCCCCCGTTACGCAGCCAGCCGGCGGGGTACGCGGTGGCGATGATCCCGTCGGCGGCCAGCACAGCCAGTGCGATCGTCCCGGCCGCCGCCGCCCACCAGGAGCTCCGCGCCCGGACGGGGCCACCGGCGGCCGGGCCGCCGGCAGCGGCCGGCGCCGTCACCGACTGGGTGAACGCCGACGGGGTGTGCTGGGCCTGCGCGTCGTGGGCCCGTTCCGCGCGGCGGGCCCGCGCGGCC
>NZ_CAKKTL010000238.1:0-7803 GCF_920664355.1 Protofrankia sp. CiP1_Cm_nod2 | reverse complement strand
AGGGTCGGCGCGGCCACCGAGGTCGAGCTCAAGGAGAAGAAGCACCGTCTGGAGGACGCTGTCTCGGCCACCCGCGCCGCGGTGGAGGAGGGCATCGTCGCCGGTGGCGGGTCGGCTCTGCTGCACGCGTCCGCGGTACTCGACGACGGCCTGGGCCGCACCGGGGACGAGCTGGCCGGGGTGCGCATCGTGCGGGACGCGCTCGATGCCCCGCTGAACTGGATCGCCCGCAACGCCGGTCACGAAGGGGCAGTGATCGTTTCCAAGGTCAGGGAGCAGCCGGTCGGCAGCGGTTTCAACGCCGCCCGCGGCGAGTTCACCAACCTGATCGCGGACGGCGTGGTCGACCCGGTGAAGGTGACCCGGTCGGCCGTGGTGAACGCCGCGTCGATCGCCGCGCTGCTCATCACGACCGAGAGCCTGATCACGGAGAAGCCGGCCAAGCCCCAGACGGAGGCCGCCGGCCACAGCCACGGCGGGCACGCGCACTCGCACGGGCCGGCGTTCTGACCCGTTCACAGCCCGCCCACGGCCGTAGGCCGCATCCACCGGGCGCACAGCTCGAGCGGCCCGCGCGGTACGGGCTCTGATCGATACGCGGGCCCTTTACCGGTAAGGAGTTACCGGTAAAGGGCCCGCGGGGCGGGACGAGCCGGCGTACGGGAACGCCGCGGACGGCCCGGGGACGGCCCGGGGACGGCCCGGGGAGGGCACTGTGAAGATGACATCGTGAGCACGAAGACGACATCGTGAACACGCGTCAGAGGCCCGACAGGACGACACCGACCGTCCTGTCGGGCCTCTGACGCGTTCGCCGTGGGTCTTCGCGGCGACGCGGTCACACATCGCGGGTGGTCCACCCGGTGGGGCCACCTTGTCCGTACATCTCGTCACGAGAACGCGGACACCGCGGGCACCGGCCCGCCCCGGCGACCGCCGTGATCGTGGCCGCGGCGGTCGTCCCGGATGTGGTCACGGATGCCCCGGCACGCTCAGCACGCCGGGGCGAGCCCCGGGCGGGCCGGGCTGTGCCGCCCCGCTCCGCGCCGCGTTCGGCCGGTCAGGATGGCCTCCCGCTCGGACTCGCTGAGCCCGCCCCACACCCCGTAGGGCTCACGGGCCTGCAGGGCGTGCTCCGCGCATGCCTGGATCACGGGACACCGCGCGCAGACAGCCTTGGCGGCCGCCTCACGGGCCGCGCGGGCCGGGCCCCGCTCCCCTTCGGGATGGAAGAAGAGCTCGGTGCTCTCCCCACGGCAGGCGCCGTGAAGCTGCCACTCCCACTTCTCGGCACCGGGGCCTGGAAGTCGTCGGACGTCGGTCATCGGCCTGAGCCCCCCTCTCAACCATGGGCGGCTGGCGCCGCAGCTACACCGTAGTACCGCGCCATATGTTGTTCAACACTGAGAACCACTCGGCACGTAGTCGTTCGGAGCCGGTTCGTCGCCAAGTTGTGGGTACGGTCGCCGAGAGCCACCATGAGCGCTGTGACCCCCTCCCCGGACCCGGCGGAGCACAATCCGCGGTACACCGTCGCCGCGGTTGCCCGACGGCTGGGCATCGCGCCCGCTACCCTGCGTACCTGGAACCGCCGGTACGGGCTCGGTCCGGCCGACCATGTTTCCGGTACCCGTCGCAGGTACGACCCACACGACCTGGCCCGGCTGGAGTTCATGTGCCGTCTCACCCAGGCCGGGATCGCGCCGGCGGAGGCGGCCCGCCTGGCCAGGAGCGCGCTTCCCGAGGACCTGCCGGAACCGCAGTGGCCGGCGCCACTGCGACAGGTCGAGAACGAGACACACTCCGTAGTCAGCTCCGACCGGCCGGGCGAGCCTGACACCCAGGAAGCCGATCAGCCGCGTACCGGCCGGCCCGTCGTGGTCGCGATCTCCTCCGGCGACGGCCGCGGCGCCGCTGGGAACGTCTCAGCGCCCGCCGTCATCACCGGTCCGGCGGCTGGCGCTGGGATGTTCCCGGCGGCGGATGTCGACGACCTGGTGACGGGTGCTGCCGATCCGGCGGACGACTCGGCGGCAGCCATGGCCGGGCCCGGCCGCGTGACCGAAACGGGCCGCGTGACCGAAGCGAGAGGGTCAGGCGGCCGGGTGCTGTCGCTGGCGGGCGCCGGCATCGCTGCCCGCGGCCTCGCCCGCGCGGCCATGGCGCTCGACTCGTCCGCGGTGACCCGCATCCTGGCCCAGGCGGTCGAGGCCGACGGCGTGGTCGCGGCCTGGCAGGACCTGGCGTGCCCGGTGCTCGTCGCCGTCGGCCGGCGCTGGGAGCTGCGTGGTGACGCGGTCGACGTCGAGCATCTGCTCAGCGAGTGCGTCGCGGCGGTCTTCCGCCGGGTGGCAGACCGTGACGTGGGCGCCCACGCCCGTCCGGTGCTGCTCGCGTGCACCCCGGACGAGCGGCACAGCCTCGCCCTCAACGCGGTCGCGGCCGGGCTGGCCGAGCGGGGGATACCCGCCCGTGTCCTCGGTGCCGCGGTACCGGCCGCCGCGCTGCGGACCGCGGTCGTACGCACCGGCCCGGCCGCGGTGTTCCTCTGGTCCCAGCGCCGGGCTTCGGCGGACGTGCGGGTGTGGCGCGGGTTACCGACGACCCGGCCGTCGACGTCGATCGTGGTGGGGGGTCCCGGCTGGCACAGGACGATCGTCGCGCCGCGGGTCCGCCGCGCGCAGTCCCTGCCCGAGGCGCTCGACCTCCTCACCCCTTCCCCTGGGTGAAGAAAAAGCTCCTTTGAGGGAAGAAACAGCTCCCTTGGGCAAGGGATCGGTTTCCCGGGCGAAGCGGCGGCTCTCCTGGGCGAAGCGGCGGAACGTCCGCTGACTTCGCCGCTGTCCCGTTACCCGGCCGGCATTACCTGACCGGTGTTTCCGGCGGACGGGCCGCCGTTGGCGGGGCGAGGCGAGGCGAGGCGAGGCGAGCGGGCATATGCGCGAGGAGGCGGATCCGATGCTGTGCCGGCGGCGGGCTCGCGCCGCCGTGAGCGCTCGCAGGCCCGGGCGGGGACACACCGGGGCGATCAGGGGGAGACCGGGAGCAAGGGAAGCAGGAGCAAGGGAAGCGGGAAGAAGGGGAAGAGAGAGGGTGGTCAGCGGGAGTCGGCTTCGGAGGCCTCGCTCGTCTCGTAGACACCGTCGGCGTAGCCGCGTGCGTAGTCCCAGCTGACGTAACAGGAGGGGTCCGGGGCGTATGCGGGCTCGTGCACCCGGGTGCGTCCCTCGTCGAGCAGATGGCGCAGATTGCCGGTGAGGAGATCCCAGCTGAAGAAGTGCGGTTCCGCGCATCCTTCGCAGTCGACGACGAGACCGCGGTAGCCGCGGGGTTCCAGCAGGGTCCGGAAAACATCGAGATCGCCGAGTTCGGCGAGCACCTCCTCGCGTTCCTGCGGCGACAGAGGCTCCAGCAGATCGGTGTCCTCGGCCGGGTCCAGGCGGGCGAGTTCTGCGGTCGGATCCTCGGGGTCGTCCGCGAACGGGTCGAGAGGCTCGTTGCTCACGCCGACCACGCTACGCCGGACCGGGCCCCTTAGTGGTCCCGATCGGCGACTCCAGACGCTGATGTGTGCCCGTATCGCCTCTTTACCGAGGCTACGGACCGTTTCGAGTACGCGCTATCGCGGCCGGCCCCGAGGAATGATCAGTATGCCCTGTGAAGCCCGCGGCCACGACGCCTTTGGCCAGGCCGCGTCCCTGACGTCTCCGGACACGTGAAAAGTCATGATCGTGGACTCTTTGGCCTAGCATGTAAAGCTTGAACCTCGTACTGATGGCCGCCCGCTGATGGCCGCCCGCTCCGGGCGGCCCGCCGCCCGCGCCGCCCGCGCCGGGCCGGGAAGACGACGGCCGGGAGAGCCACGGCCGGGCGGCCCGCGGCCGAGAAGGCTGAGGGCAACGGCCGGGAAGGCAGGCGGCAACGGCGGGGAAGGCAGGCAAGCAAGGCACGGTCGGGAAGTGCCGTGCGGGTGCGGTACCGGCATGGCGAACAACGAAGCGTGAACGGAAGGTGCCATGAACAGTCCCATTGTCCGGCCGGCCGTGTCTGATCCGGAGCCGGTGCTGCCAACGAAGCTGGCCACGCTGGGGCTGACCTTCGACGACGTACTGCTGCTCCCGGCGGAATCGGACGTCATGCCCTCGGAGGCGGACACGTCCACGTGGTTGTCCCGCCATATCCGGCTCGCCATTCCGCTGCTGTCCTCGGCGATGGACACCGTCACCGAGTCGCGGATGGCGATCGCGATGGCCCGCCAGGGCGGGGTGGGCGTGCTGCACCGGAATCTTTCCGTGGACGACCAGGCGCAGCAGGTCGACATGGTGAAGCGTTCCGAATCAGGAATGATCACCGCTCCGGTCACCTGCGGCCCGGACGCCACCATTGACGAGGCCAACGAGCTGATGGCCCGGTACCGGATATCCGGCGTCCCGGTGACCGAGCCCGACGGCCGGCTCGTCGGCATCGTGACCAATCGCGACATCCGGTTCGAGCGTGACTATTCCCGGTCGGTACGTGAAGTAATGACGCCGATGCCGCTCGTCACGGCGCCGGTGGGCGTGTCGGCCGATGACGCCCTGGCCCTGCTGCGGCAGCACAAGATCGAGAAGCTTCCCCTGGTGGACGACCGGGACCGCCTGCGCGGGCTGATCACCGTCAAGGACTTCACCAAGCGCGAGCAGTACCCGCGGGCGACCAAGGACGCCGACGGCCGGCTGGTGGTCGGCGCCGCCGTCGGGGTGGGGGAGGACGCCTACAAGCGCGCCCAGGCCCTGGTGCGCGCGGCGGTCGACTTCCTGGTCGTCGACACCGCCCACGGCCACTCCCGGGCGGTGCTGGACATGGTGCGCCGCGTCAAGGCCGACCTGCCGACCAGGGCAGACGGCAGCCCCCTCGACGTCATCGCCGGCAACGTCGTGACCGCGGACGGCGCCCGCGCGCTGGTGGAGGCGGGCGCCGACGCCATCAAGGTGGGGGTCGGGCCCGGCTCGATCTGCACCACGCGGGTGGTGGCCGGGGTCGGCGCACCCCAGGTCACCGCGATCTACGAGTGCGCACAGGTCGCCCGGGAGCACGGCATCCCGGTGATCGGCGACGGTGGGATGCAGTACTCCGGGGACATCGCCAAGGCGATCGCGGTCGGGGCGGACACGGTGATGCTCGGCAGCCTGCTGGCCGGCGTCGACGAGAGCCCCGGCGAGCTGATCTTCATCAACGGCAAGCAGTACAAGGCGTACCGCGGGATGGGGTCGCTGGCCGCGATGCGCAGCCGGGGCACCACCACCTCCTACTCGAAGGACCGCTACTTCCAGGACGACGTCCTCTCCGACGACAAGCTCGTACCGGAGGGCATCGAGGGGCAGGTCCCGTACCGGGGGCCGCTGGCCGCGGTGGCCCACCAGCTCGTCGGCGGCCTGCGGGCGGCCATGGGGTACACCGGCTCGCCGACGATCGCCGCCCTGCAACGGGACGCCCGGCTGGTGCGCATCACCGCCGCGGGCCTGAAGGAGAGCCACCCGCACGACATCCAGATGACCGTCGAAGCACCGAACTACAACTCGCGGTGACACCGCCGGGAGGACATCACCGGTGACCCCGCTGGGGGACGGCGCCGGTGATGCCGAGGGGAGGATGCTGCCGTCGGGAGAACCCGGTGACGCCGTGAGAGGACACAGTGGCTGAGGTCGAGATCGGTATCGGTAAGAGCGGCCGGGTCGGCTTCGGCCTGGACGCGCTGGGCATCGTGCCGTCGAGGCGCACGCGCGACCCCGCGGACGTCTCGCTGACCTGGGAGATCGACGCCTACCGTTTCGACCTGCCGGTGGTGAGCGCGCCCGCGGACGCGGTGACCTCGCCAGCCACCGCGGTCGAGCTGGGCGCCCTCGGCGGCCTCGGCATCGTCCATGTCGAAGGGCTGTGGAGCCGGCACGAGGAGCCGGAGCCGCTGCTGGCGGAGATCGCCACCCTCGGCCCGGACGCGGCCGGCCGGCGGCTGCGGGAGCTCTACACCGCGCCGATCCGGCCCGAGCTGGTCGTCAAACGGCTGACGGAGATCCGGGACTCCGGTGTGGTCGCGGCCGCCGCGCTGCGCCCCCAGCGGGTCGACGCGCTGTACCCGTTTCTGCTCGAGGCCGGGGTCGACCTGCTCGTCATCCACGCGACGGCGGTCTCGGCTGAGCACCAGTCGAGACGGACCGAGCCGCTGAACCTCAAGCGGTTCATCGGCGAGATCGACGTGCCCGTGCTGGTGGGCGGGTGCGCGTCCTTCTCGACCGCCCTGCACCTGATGCGCACCGGGGCCGCCGGGGTGATCGTCGGGGTCGGCCCCGGCGGCGCGGACACGACCAGGGCGGTGCTCGGGGTCGGCGTCCCGATGGCGACCGCGATCGCGGACGCGGCCGGCGCGCGCATGCGCTACCTGGACGAGTCCGGTGGCCGGTACGTCCACGTCATCGCGCACGGAGGTGTGCGCACCGGCGGGGACATCGCCAAGGCCATCGCCTGCGGGGCCGACGCGGTCATGCTCGACACGCCGCTGGCCGCCGCCGCCGAGGCACCCGGGCGCGGCGGCTACTGGTCCATGGACCTGCTGCACTCCCGCCTGCCGCGAGGCACCTGGGAACCGGTCGCGGCCGCCGGGACGCTGCGGGAGATCCTGCTGGGCCCCGCGTCGGTGAACCCCGGCACGCTCAACCTCGCCGGGGCGCTGCGGACCGCGATGGCCACGACCGGCTACGCGACGCTCAAGGAGCTGCAGAAGGCCGACGTGCTGGTCACCGCGTCGCTCCGCTGACCCGCCGCCGGCCTCTCCCGCACCGTCCGCCTGCCCCTGGCCGGAACTGTCGCGGACGTTCCGGGCCGGCTGCGCAACTGGGTGAAGTCCGCTTCCGGTGGCATGACGGCCGTTTCCGGGCCCACCCGGAAAATCCTCGTGACCTCCGGTGAAGCTCACTTCGGGCAGCATGGCACCCTGGAACCGTCTGTTCTGGTCCGAAGGATGACACATGCGCATCGACGAGCACGGTCGCTGGGTCAGCGATGATGGTTCGTACGTCTGGGACGAGGTGGCCCAGACGTGGCAGCCGTCAGCGGCGTACACCACCGAGTCCACGACCACCGGTTCCGCCGCCGGTTCGGGCGGTGCCGGTGTCACCGGTGGCGCCGGCGCCGGTGCCGGTGGCTATACCGCGGCCGCCACGACCGGGGAGTTCGCGCCGGGCTACCTGGCGCTGGACACGTCGGGCTGGTCCGTCCTGGACGGGACGCTGTCGCCGGACGCGGCCCGCTCGGGGCCGGCCCCGGGGCCGGACGGTGGCTCGCGAAGCCCGCAGGCGGCTGTCGACACCCCGCGGCCGAGCGGGCCGGAGGGCTGGCCGCCCCAGGACAGCATCTCGTCGCGGGACGCTGACATCCTGGCCAACACGGGCGGGATGGACATCACGGCCGTGGCCACGGGTGGGCCCGCCTGGGAGAGCTACCCGCTCCGGGCCGGCGACCCGGGGACGGGGCCGGCAACGGCCGCCGACGCCCCGACGGCCTTCGGCGCGGTAGGCACCTCCACCTTCAGCACTGTCGTCGCCCCGAGCGCGGGGGAGATCACGTCGGCCGGTGCCAGTGCCCGGGGGCTGTCCGAGCCGTTCGGTGTGGTGGACGTCATTGCGCTCGGGCCCTCCCAGGGCGGCGGCCCGCCCGGCGCCGACACCGCCGCCACCATCCTGGGCTCCCCGCCGCGGGCCTCGACCGGCGCGCACCGGCAGCACCGCAAGCGCCGGGCCGGTGGCCGGCTGGCGGCGCTCCGGCCCC
>NZ_CAKKTL010000237.1:5218-8077 GCF_920664355.1 Protofrankia sp. CiP1_Cm_nod2 | reverse complement strand
AACCTGGTGTGGAGCGTCCGGGACCTGCGCGTGGCCGGCGTCCTGGTGCTGATGGCCCGGCTGCACGACCCCGGGCGGCTGCTGCGCCTGCCCGCGCCCGCGCGCCGCCTGCTCACCACCCGGATCGGGCAGCTCAACGCGGCGGTGGACGCCGCCGCCGCGGGCGATCCCGGGGTCCTGGTCGTCGACCTGGCCCGCCATCCCGAGGCCTACCGGCTGTCGACCTTCGACGTCGACCGGGTGCATCCTGGCCCGCGGGGCCATCAGCTGATGGCCCGTGCCTTCGCCGAGGCGCTGTGCGACGCCGGTGTGCCGCTGCCGGTCCTGCCGGTGGTGGAGCCGCCCACCACGCCCGGCCGGTTCGCGCACGCCCGCTGGATGATGTCGGTGGGCGTGCCGTGGCTGCTCGCCCGCCCGGCCGTGCCACTGCGCCGCCGGGCCCGGCGCGCCGCGGCGGACCGCCGGGCCCGGCACGCCACCACCGGTGACGAGCCCGCCCGCGCCGGCCGGCTGGTTGCCAACCGTCGACTGGATGTGACCCCCAGCAATATCCGCTGAGGACCGTCGCAGGACATGGCAGTCATTCCTTACCGTAGGCATCGTGATTTGCGGCCAAGCTGCCTCACCTCGCTCAGGGGCACTCACCGGATGGGGTAACGCGTGGCTTGCCGGGCTTGTCAGCACCGATGAGGCAATCACCCGAATCCTCGTGGGTTCGGGTGGGCCGGGCGCCCCCCACAGCATCGACGGCGAAGGGCTCGCGCTGGGCCTCGGCCGGCTGCGGACCGGCGGCGCACGGCGGCTGCGGCTCGTCCTGCCCGTGCCCGGCGACGTCAGCGGTCTGCCCGGGCCGGCGGAGGTCAACCAGGAGGCGCTGGCCGCCGGTGAGGCGGTGGTCGTGCTGGGCCCGCTGCCGCCGCTGGTCCTGATACCGTCCGTGACCGCGCACGGCCCGGCCATCGAGGGCGGCCTGGAGTCGGTGCACTGGCGTTCGGTGACGGGCCGTCACCTCCCGCCCCCGCCGTCCCCGCTGAACGCCGCCGAGCACGAGCTCAACGACGCCATCCGGACCGCGACGGCCGCGCTGCTGCACCTCGACCGGGCCAAGGTCGGTCCGGACACGCTCGCCGTGCTGCGCGAACGCCATGAGGACGAGCCGACGCTCCTGCTCCCCCCGGGCTATCCGCCGCCCGCGCACGCGCTGCTGGCCCGGGCGGGCCGGATCGCCGGCCTGATCGACCTGGCCGCCCGGGACGACGGGGCGGCGGTCACCGCCGAGGAGATCGAACGCCGTTCGACCGCGCTGCGCGGGCTGTCCGCGGCGGTCCGCCGGGCCTGCGAGTCGGCCTACGACGCCTTCGACCCCTCCCAGTCCCTCGCCCGGTAGGGCTCTCCCAGTTCCTGGAGCGCCGGTCAGGTAACCATACGTATCCCCCTGAACGATGGCACACTTCGATGGACGTCGACCACCGGAGAAGATCGGCATAATTTTGTCGTTGTGTACGCTTTTGCGGCCAAAAAGCGTACACAACGACAAAATTGTCTGGATCATGGCCTGTGCGGGTGGTCGTGAACGGGATCCCGCGCTGCCTGACCGGGACACTAGCCCGGTAGGGGGCTCCCAGCCCCCTACCGGTAGGGCACCGTGCTGGCGGGTGGGCGGGCGTCGCGGCCGGGACGGCGAGCTTCTTCCCGCCCGGCGGGGCGGCGTCCCGACACGGATGGCGGCCGGGAGGCGCGGCGGGCGCGCGCCTCCCGCCCCGGGAACGCTCACCGGCCCTCCGAACGCCACCCGCCGGGCAGGCCCTCACCGCGCGGGGCCCTGGCTCAGGACGCGTCCGACGAATACCTGGCCGCGCAGGCGGCGCCCGGACGACCGGCATCCATCAGGCGCACCCCAGGCGCACCCCGCGGGCGACGCCTGGACTGCGATCAGTTCAGGCGCGGACAGAAATGCCCGGACGGCCCGTCCGGGCGGCCGCAGAGCACACACGAGGGACGGCCGGCCGCGACGATACTGCGGGCACGCTGGACGAACGCCTGCGTCTGGCCGAGGGACAGCGAGACCTCGAGCGTGTCGAGCTCGGCGTCCGCGTCAGGCCGGCGCGCCGCGCCCCCCGCGAGCCCGGCGGCCTCGACAAGCACCCGTTTACCGTCCCAGGACACCGTGAGCCGGCCGAGATGGAAGTCCTCCTCGAACGGCGCCTCCAACGGCGCGAGATCGACGTCTACCTCGTGGGACTCCGGCAGCTCGCCGCCGGCCGTCCGGCGGACCTGGCCGAGCAGCGTCGTGAGCCCTTCGGCAAGAGCGTTGACCTCGGCTTTCTCCAGGCCGACGGTCACGACCTGCCCACGCGAGCAGGCCTGTAGGTAGAAGTCGCGTTCACCGGGCTGGCCGACGGTTCCGACCACGAAACGGTCTGGTGAGTCGAACACGTGCCGCTGCCGCTGATACACCTCGTCCCTCCTGGCAGTCCGTTGTACCGGTGGGTGGCCGGGCCGCGGCTCCGGTCATCCACCGATTCCCCCGGTCGACGGCCGGCATGCCGGCGTCACCCACGGGGCCTGGCCGTCTTCCCCGTCATGAAGCTGCTGTGTGAACCTTGCCGCGTCGTGAACCCGCTACGTCGTGAACGTTTTATCCCCGGAGATTCGTCCCCGACGACATCATGGACGTCCAACCTTATGGACATCATTGTGAACCGTAGCGCCACCGCTCACGTCGTGGCGTCACAGATGTCGCGTCGGGCACCCTCGGACGCCTCCAGAACAGGCCCGCTACCAGGGACATCAGGGCCAGGCACGTCGGAACCAGACACGTCGGAACCAGACACGTCGGAACCAGACACGTCGGAACCA
>NZ_CAKKTL010000237.1:0-5017 GCF_920664355.1 Protofrankia sp. CiP1_Cm_nod2 | reverse complement strand
GTCGGGGCCAGGGGCGTCGGGGCGCTCGTCCGCGGGGACGCCGGCGGCGGCCGGCAGCCGGCGGCCCGGCCCACGCGGGGCGCAGCACCACAGCGGGCACACGTCGTGGCCGGGGCCCAGCGGACTCAGCGCCGCCCGGGGGCGGTGCCCGTACCTGCGCTCGTCGAGAAGCTCCCGGACCATGGTGACGAACCGGGGGTCGACACCCACCGTGGACGCCCGGCGGAAGATCAGCCCGGCCTCCCGGGCCCGCTCCGCCGCCACCACGTCGAGATCGTGGACAACCTCCATGTGGTCGCTGACGAAACCGACCGGCACCACCACGACCGCCTGGGCCCGCCCGGCCGAGCCGAGCGCCGTCAGATGGTCGCCGACGTCCGGCACCAGCCACGGCACGCCCGGCGGGCCGCTGCGGCTGGCGTAGACCAGGTCGTGCGGGTGACGGCGGCCGGTGCGCAGCGCCACCCGCTCGACGATCACCTCGGCGGCGGCGGCCAGCTGCCGGGGGTAGGCGTCCCCGTCCGGGCCGCTGTCCGCCGCCTGCGTGAGCGGGATCGAGTGTGCGACGAAGACCAGCCGCGTCTGCGCCCGCGACCCGGCCGGGATCGTGGCCAGCTCGCCGACGACATGGTCGACCATGGGCAGGACGAAACCGGGATGGTCGAAGTACTGCCTCAGCTTGATCAGTTCCGGCGCGTCCGGGCCGAGGTGGGCCCGCGCCCTCGCAAGATCCTCACGGTACTGGCGGCAGCCGGAGTAGGAGGCGAAGGCGGACGTCACGAAGCAGGCCGCCCGGCGGACGCCGTCCCGCCGCATCGCCTCGAGCGCGTCGACGAGGAACGGTGACCAGTTGCGGTTGCCCCAGTAGACCGGCAGCGGCGCGAGCTCGGCCCGCAGCGCGGCCAGCAGCGCCCGGTTCTGGTCGTTGATCGGGCTGCGGCCGCCGAGGCTGCGGTACTGCTCGGCGACCTGGGCCAGCCGCTCGTCCGGCACGCCCCGCCCGCGGGTGACGTTGCGCAGGAACGGCATGACGTCGGACGGCGACTCCGGGCCCCCGAAGGAGACCAGCAGCAACGCGTCGACGGGCACCGGCCCGGTCCGGCCGGGCGCGGTCCCGGCCGCGGTCACGCTCCCGGGCACGGTCACGCTCCCGGGCACGGTCACGCTCCCGGCCGTGCCCCCGGGCGCGGTCACGGTCCCGGGCGTGGTCATGGTCCGGTTGTCACTCGACACGTCCGTCATCGTCCCCTGCGCTCGGGGCACAACACACCCCGCCCCCGGCCCGAACCGAGGACGCGCCACCGCAAGAGCCGCGCGGCCCGGCTCACCGCCCAGTCCCGCGATCCGGGCCGGCCTGACCGGCGATCCGGGCCGGCGAATGGGAGCCGTGACGCCGGAAACGCGGGATGAACGAGCGTACAGGCCACGCCAACGCTCCGTCCGCTCTGATCCGTGCGGTGTGCGCGGCAGGCTAGAGCGCCGGCCGGGTAACCATACGTGTCCCCCGAACGGTGGCACGCTTCGAGGAGCGCCAGCCACCGGAGAAGATCGGCACAATTTGGTCGTTGTGTACGCTTTTGCGGCCAAAAAGCGTACACAACGACAAAATCGCCTGGATCATGGCCTGTACGAGTGGTCGTGGATGATATCCGCGCTACCGGACCGGCAAGTTAGAGGCCCATGCTCAGGCCGCCGTCGACGGGGATCACCGCGCCGGTGATGTAGGAGGCCTGGGGGGAGGCCAGGAAGGCGACCAGGGCGGCGATGTCCTCCGGCTCGCCCATCCGCCGGATCGGGACCTGGTTGACCAGGTTGTCCCGCTGGGCGTCGGTGAGCGCGTCGGTCATGTCCGTGCGGATCGGGCCGGGGGCGACCACGTTCGCGGTGATACCGCGGGGGGCGAGCTCCCGGGCGAGAGAGCGGGAGAAGCCGATCAGGCCGGCCTTGGACGCGGCGTAGTTCGACTGCCCGGGGGAACCGACCAACGCCGAGACCGAGGAGATGAAGATCAGACGCCCGCGTCGCAGGCGCAGCATGGGCCGTGCCGCGCGCTTGGCCACCCGGTAGGCGCCCAGCAGGTTGGTGTCGAGGACCTCCTGGAACGCGTCCTCACCCATGGTGAGAAGAAGCGTGTCCCGGGCGATCCCGGCGTTGGACACCAGTATCTCTACCGGCCCGAGTTCCGCCTCCACCTCGGTGAACGCCTTGTCGACGCCTTCCGCGCTGGTGACATCCAGGCGGACGCCGTACAAACCGTCCGGCGCGTCACCGCCACGGCTGGCGACCGCCACCCGGTCACCATTCGCGGCCAGCGCGGCCGCGACCGCGGCGCCGATCCCTCGATTACCGCCGGTAACAAGAGCTACTCGTCCCTCACCGTCCACCATGGGATCGATGCTAGCTGCCGCATCGCACGCTCCAGAGTTATTACCCAAGGTGACACGCTGAATTCTCATTGCATTCAGGGTGCCCGGGCACCCAGCCCGTGATCATCGCTGGGCCACCTGGGCCGGACGACCCCGCAACACCCGTTCCACCGGTCGGCCCCCAGGCCACCGGCAAAGATCACCTGAGTGGGACGAGCCCGGGCCACCCGGACCCGATCGCCCGTCCGGGCGCTTCGCGGGACGATGCAACGGTGCGTCTGACGATCAGAGTCTGCCCCCGCTCGGCCCGGACCTCGGTCGGCGGCGGCTTCCCTGCCTCCGCGGCCGAAGCCTCGGGCGAGCCCTCGACCCAGGAGCCCACCGCGGCGGACGACCCTACCGGCGGCGGCCCGTCGGATGCCACCGCACCCCTCGTCGTCCGGGTGACCGCGCCGGCGGTGGACGGACGGGCCACCGAATCGGCGTTGCGCGCGCTGGCAACGGCCTTCGGCGTGCGCCGCCGCGAGGTCGTGCTGGTCAGGGGCGCCACCAGCCGGATGAAGATCGTTGAAATCGGCGGGCGGCCCGAATCCGCGTTGCGCGGCCGCCTGGCCGAACTCACCACCACGCCGAAAAAATGAAGAAAGGATGAAGAAAACAGGAGGAGTGAGGAAATCAGGTGCGCGGCGAAAACCCGACCGACGCCTAATGGACTGACGAATCCGGGTCCGCCGCCGCCCAGAGACCCGGTTCGCCCGCGCCCATCAGGCCGGATTCCCGGAAGATAAACCGGTGGAAACCACCACAAAAGATATGATCGCGCGGCCTTCGGCCCACCACCCCACCCACCGGCCGCCAGCCCCACGAAAACATCATCGCGCGGCCTTCGGCCGGGTGGGGCGGGCGGAGGCGCGGGAGCACAACCTTTGACAGGGGCTCATCGTCCGGATATGGGACAGATCGTGTCGACGGAGGCCAGGTTGCTTGCGCCGGGTGAGACCCATGCTGCCGTGCACGGACGGCTCCGGACACCGCAGGCGTCCGTGGCCGGCGCCGTGACCGGTCCTGCGGCCGGCGCCACGACCGGTCCGGTGGCCGGCGCACCGGTCACGCCCGCACGCGCCGACAGCCTCCTGCCCGCCCCCGTCACTGTCGAGCCCCTCGACCTGCCGGCCCTCATCGACATCGAGCGACGGCTGCGCGGCCTGGCCGCCGCGCTGATCGACGACATCGCGGACGCGGCGCCGCCCGGCGGGCCGGCCGTCGGCGATGTCGGCGGCGGCGGTGTCGGCGGCGTTGCCGCTCTGCGCACCGCCACGCGTTCCCTGGCAAGCCTGATCACCGTTCTGTGGTTCGACGCGCTGCGTGCGGGTGACCAGCTCCGGGTGCCCCCGGCCGCGTTCCCGCTGCTGGACGCCGTCCACCGCCTGCTTGCTCCCCCCGGCTCCGGCCCAGCCGGCCCGCCCGGAGCTCAGCCGCGGCCCGCTTCCGGAGGCCCGGCGGCGGCAGAGCGCCTGCCGTGGCCGCCGGGCCTGGTCGGCGTGACCGTGACCGCACGCTCCGGACCAGCGGTGACGGCCTGGGACGCCCTCGCCACGCGGTATGTCGCCGACCATCCCGGCATCACCGCACCAGACGAGATCATCGGGCATGCCGGTGCCGCCGCGCCGACCGGTACCGGTGAGCATGCCGGCGCCGCCACGACGGTCGCCGCGGGGGCACCCGGACGGCAGATCTGCCTGCTCGACCACACCGAGCTGTTCGACGGCACGGTGTGGGAGCCGGTCACCGATCCGCGGGTGCGCCGCCTGGGCGAGCTGGTGTGGGTGGTCACGGTCCCTGCTCATCCGGGCGCGGCTATCGCCGCCGAGGCGGGTGTCACCGACCAGGCGCGTCTCTTCGCCGCCGCCAACTGGCAGGTACTCACTGTCAGTTATGGACGGACGCTGTCCGCCCTGTTCGGCAGGCCGGGCGGGCAGGCGCTGCGCCGTCGGCTCGACGGGATGGGCCGCGCCGAGTTCCAGGAGCTGCTGCGCTCGTCAGGGGCGGAGCTGCGCCGACGTCTCGCCGGGCCCGGGGCGTCCGGAGCCGGCATCACCCGGCTGCTCGACGAGCTGTCCGACGACGAGATCGCCGCTGCTCTGCGTGACGTCGGCGGCAACGACCTGCCCCTGCTCGTGGACGCCTTCGACGAGGTCGACCCGCACCGGCCCACCGTCCTGTTCGTACACGTCGACGCGGGCCCGGCCGAACGGACAGCGCGATCCGACGTTGACGAGTGGGCCGGGCTGCCCGCGGGCAGCGCCGCCGCCCGCCTCGCGCGCCTCGTCCGACGGCGGCTGGCGGCGAAATCGGTCACGCGGGCGAGCCCGCCGCCGGTCCCGTCCGAGCCGGCGCGCTCCTACCTCGGACGGGTCAGCACGCTGGCCGCCTTCGGCGCCGTCATGCGCGATCTCGCCGACGTCCAGCCGCGGGTCGCCGCCGGCATCGTCACCGCCACCACCCCGGAAACCGCCACCGCGCTGGCCGGATGGCGCGACGCTGTCGGCACATGGTCGCCGTCGCGGGCCGCCGCGCCCGGGGAGCCGCGCCGGCGCGCCGGCGGGCAGCTGGCCGAGCCGGCCTTCCCCGGCGTGCTGGCAGGGCTGCTC
>NZ_CAKKTL010000236.1:0-7959 GCF_920664355.1 Protofrankia sp. CiP1_Cm_nod2 | reverse complement strand
GGGCCCGTGAGCGGGCCGGCTGCCGTGGGCCGTCCGCGCCTGGCGGGCGGCCCGGATGCTGCGGCGGGCGCTGTGGCGGGCGCCGACGGCATCGGCGTCCCTGCCGGGCGCTCGGCAGCGAACCAGCAGGCACGCCGGCCGATCTCGTCGCAGGTGCCCTCGACCAGCAGGCCGCCGGGTGCGATGCGCTCGAGCATCGCCGCCCAGGCCGGGGCGACCGCCGCCTCCTCGTACTGGCGCAGCACGTTCATCGCGCGGACCAGCACCGGGCGCAGCCCGGCGAACTCGAAGCCGCCACGGGCGAAAACCAGCCCCGGTGGGCGCGCGGCCGGGGCCGCCGCGGCGACCCGCTCCCGGTCGATCTCCAGCCCGACGACCCGGACGTCGGGCCGCAGGGGCCGCAGCCGCTGGTAGAGCTCCACCGTGGTGACCGGCGACGAGCCGTACCCGAGATCGACGACAAGCGGGCCGGCGGTGGCACGTAACCGGGCCGCCTGTGTCCCGACGATCCAGCGGTCGACCCGGCGCAGGCGGTTGGGAGCGGTCGTCCCACGGGTGGCGAGCCCCAGCGCTCTGGCGCGGCCCGCGGCCAGCCGCGGCTCGCGGCGGCCGGTGGGGGAGGTACCTGACACGCGTCCACGATCGCAGAACCGGCTCGGCCGCCCCTGTCGCGGGCATCCGGAGCCGGATGCGGAAAAAACCGGTGAATCTCACCTGTCACCCAATCGCCGGTTCGCCGCGCCGCTGGCAGGATGAGTCCGGGTGTCCGTCAGAAGAGAGCCCATGACGGACCGCGACGGCGGATGCCGGCAGGACAGGGCCGGCGAACCTGATGGCGGTATCCGGTTACGGGCCGCAACCTCGGTTGCCTGTCGTTGTTGAGAGGCAGCCGTGGATGCGGCCGTCCGGCGCCGGACGGCCACGCCCGGGGCGGCTGATGCCGGGCATGCGGCCCCTGGATCGGTTGTTCGCAGGACCGGGCTGTCCGATGGTCGGTGAGTCCGGATGGTGTGGAGGTGGTTGGTGCGTCGGGTCCGGTCGGGCTTCCCTCGTCGGGTCGCCATGCTGTCGATGCACACGTCACCGCTGGAGCAGCCGGGTACCGGCGACGCCGGCGGCATGAACGTGTACGTGGTGGAGCTGTCCCGGCAGCTGGCCCTGCTCGGCACCGAAGTGGAGATCTTCACCCGCGCCACCAGCAGCAGGATGCCGCCGAAGGTCACCCTCACGCCGGGGGTCACGGTACGTCATGTCGCCGCCGGGCCGTTCGAGGACGTCGGCAGGGAGGACATGCCCGCCTGGCTGTGCGCCTTCACCGCGGCCGTGCTGCGGGTCGAGGCCGCGCACGAGCCCGGCTGGTTCGACGTCATCCACTCGCACTACTGGCTTTCCGGCCAGGCCGGGCTCGCGGTCGCGAGCAGGTGGGCCGTCCCGCTGGTACACACCGCCCACACGCTGGCGAAGGTGAAGAACGGCGCGCTCGCCGACGGCGACCGCCCTGACCCACCGCACCGCATCGCCGGCGAGCAGGACGTCGTCGACCGCTCGAACCTGCTGATCGCGTCCACCGAGGACGAGCGGCGCCACCTGGTCGATCTCTACGGCGCCGCCCCCGAGCTGGTCGACGTGGTGGCGCCCGGCGTCGACCTGGAGGTGTTCCGCCCCGGGGACATGGCGGCGGCACGCGGCCGTGTCGGTGTCCCGCCAGACGCGCTGCTGCTGCTGTTCGTGGGGCGTATCCAGCCGCTGAAGGCGCCCGACATGCTGCTGCGCGCCACCGCGCACCTGCTGGCGCGTGAACCGGCGCTGCGTGACCGCCTGGTCGTCGCGGTGGTCGGCGGTCCCAGCGGATCCGGCCTGGACCGTCCGGACTCGCTCGTGAAACTCGCGGCCGAGCTCGGCATCTCCGACATCGTCCGGTTGCAGCCCCCGGTGCCGCAGCCGGAGCTCGCCGACTGGTACCGGGCCGCGAGCGTGGCCGTGGTGCCCAGCCACAGCGAGAGTTTCGGCCTGGTCGCGCTGGAGGCCCAGGCCTGTGGGACGCCGGTCGTCGCGGCCGCGGTCGGCGGGCTGCGGACGGCGGTCCAGCACGACGTCTCCGGCATCCTGGTGGCGGAACGCGACCCGGCCGCCTATGCCGACGCCCTGGCCCAGGTGGTCGGCCAGCCACGCCGGCGCCGGCGCCTGGCCGCCGGGGCGGTCGGGCGGGCAGGGGAGTTCGGCTGGTCCGTGACGGCACGCGGCGTTCTCACCGGTTACCGTAACGCTGCGACACCGGTTACCGTCCCGGCAACGGCCTGACGCCGCGCGGCCGGCTGCGGCCGGCTGCGGCCTGGAAAGTCTCCGGTGGCCACGGCAGCGATCCAGATGAGGATCATGGTGGAGGTGGGAACCGGTGTCAGTACCTGTCGACAGTGCCGAACGGGCACGCCTCGGCCGCCTGATCGACGACGCCCTGGCGGAGCTGGGCCTGCCCTACGAACGGGTGACCGAGGACTCGTTCCTCGTCACCCTGGAGGGCGAGCACCGGCTGCGGACGATGACCTGGCTGGTGGTGGGGGACCACACGCTGCTCATCGAGGCGTTCTTCATGCGCCGGCCCGCCGAGAACGAGGCGGGCACGTACGCGTTCCTGCTCGGGCGCAACGCGAGGACCTACGGCGTGCACTTCTCGGTGGATCTCGCCGGCGACGTCTACCTGACCGGCCAGCTTCCGCTCACGGCGGTCACCGCCGACGAGATCGACCGGCTGCTCGGGTGCACCCGCACCTATTCGGACGAGAACTTCGATCCGGCGGTCGCTCTCGGGTTCGCCGGCGCCATCGCGCGGGAGAAGGCCTGGCGCGCCCGGGTCGCCGCCGAGGAGGCCTCCCGGATGCGCGCCTGACCTGGCCGGCATCCGACGGCCCGGCCCGAACGCGCGGCCGGCTCGGCCACCTGGCCCGGCCGGGCCGGCCAGCCCGAGTTCGCACCGCTCGGACGCGCCGAACGGGCCGAACGGGCCGAACGGGCCGTGCAGGCGGCAGTCAGCCAGCGGCCGGTGCCCGCTGGAGCCGGGCAGACAGGTGCGACTGCAACGGTTTGCCCTCGGCCGCCATGTCGATGGCGTAGGCAAGATCACCTTCGACGAAGCCGTACAGCCGCTGGGAGCGGTCCACCCGGCGCGCGGTGGCCGTCCTGATCACAACGTTGGAACGCAGCTCCACCCGCGTCCCGGCGACGTCCCCGACGTAGATCTCGCTGATCCCGAAGGGATGGGCGAGCATGACCTCCACGGTGGGCGGCCCGTCGCCCTCCGCGGGCTGCACCCGCCAGAAACCGGTCTCGGTCGCCAGCGGGCTGCCCTCGCTGCGCCCGTCCCGGGGCTCACCGACCCACCAGGTGTGGGACGTGTAGGACAGGGCGGGACGCCCGGTGCTGAAAAAGACGATCTCTTGGCCGTAGCGGAAGGCGTCCATCCCCTCGTAGCCGCCGACGCCCTCGCCCCGCCAGGTGCCCAGCAGGAAGGCGATCGGCAGCAGGCTCGGGTGCAGGTCGATCACCGGCCCGGGCCGCACGGTCACGTCCACCCGCCGACGGCGTGCCCGGGTACGGACATGGGTACGGGCACGACCGGGACGCTCAACGCTGACCCGAGTACAGCTTGTACACCGCGTACACGGAGAACCACCCGATGAGCACCGCTACAAAGATCAACAAAGCGGTGAAAAATATTTCCAGCACGGGACCAGTTTAGCCGTGAGCGCACCCTTCCCGCCCCGCTGGCGGTGGCTGTGTGACATCGGCCAAGCCGCCTGGCCCCGCGGAGCGGGGCCTTCCGGTACCGGCGGGCGGGCCCCGCGGCGGTGCGCGCCGGGCCTGTCCGGGCGGCCGCGTCCCACCACGGCAGCCGCCCGGCACGGCACGGGCCGGGCCGGGCCACCGGTACGGGCCGGGCCAACCGGTACGGACCATCCGGTACAGACTGACAGCCATGACAGCCTCACTGGTCATCAAGGCCACCGCGGGCGCGGACGCGCCGGAACGGTGCTCACAGGCGTTCACGGTCGCCGCGGTCGGGCTCGCCAGCGGCGCGGACGTCTCCCTGTGGCTCACCGGCGAGTCGGCCTGGTTCGCCCTGCCCGGGCGTGCCGCCGAGTTCGCGCTGCCCGAGTCGGCCCCACTGACCGGGCTGCTGGACGCCGTCCTGGCCGGCGGACGCGTGACCCTGTGCACGCAGTGCGCGGCGCGGCGGTCCATCGGCCCCGACGACGTGCTCCCCGGGATACGCATCGCCGGCGCGGCGGTCTTCGTCTCCGAGGTGCTCGCCGACGGGGCGCGGGCTCTCGTCTACTGACGGCCGTCCGGTACGTCCCGCGCTCCGCGGGCGTCCGCGGGACTGTGAGTAGCCGGTCGGCAGGACCGTGCGTGGCGCCGTACGCAAGCTCCGCAACCGCTCTCGCGGCAGCGGACCACGCACGGCACACGACACGGCTCCTTCACGGCGCCGGGAGGATGCGGTTTGGTGGTTGTGTGATGCACGAATCCGAGGTCCTGTACGCAGTTGTCCAGTTCGACGGTACCGCGCAGCGGACGGTCCGGCGTGTCGTCGCACCATTTCCGGACCGGAGCTCCGCCGCGCTGTTCGCGGTCGACAACGACCTGCGCAACTACACCGTCGGCCCGATGTCGTTCGCCGTACCCACCCGGGCCGTACCCGTGTGCCACGGCGTTCCCACGCCCCGGGCCGGCGGTTCCTGAGCGTCGCGAATCCACCCCCGTACCGGAACACCGTCCGCAGCACACGGAGATGGGCCTTTTCAGGAGGTCCGGAATTTCTCCGGATCCCGAAAAGGCCCATCCGGGACGGGTCGGGAAACCAGCGAGGCCCCAGGCCCCGCCCTGTGGAATTCCCCGGTTCCCTAGGCCGCGACCTCGATCTCGGCGTCGACGGGCTCACCCTGGCGGGCGACGACCTTCCGCTCGCCGGACGCGCCCGGGACGAGCGCCCGGACGGTCCACGAGCCGGGCCGGGCGAAGAAACGGAACTGCCCGGTCGCCGACAGCGGAACCTCCGCGGTGAAGTCGCCGCTCTCGTCGAGCAGCCGGGCATAACCCGAAGCGACCGGTGAACCATCCTTCAGTACGACGCCCTGGATGACAGTTTCCTTTGCCACGTCAATTCCTTCCAGCGAGGGTCCGCCACGGGGCGCGCCACACATGGTCTCAGGCGTCCTTCTCGATCGGGACGCCGACCAGTGAACCGTACTCGGTCCAGGACCCGTCGTAGTTCTTGACGTTCGGCAGGTCCAGCAGCTCGTGGAGAGCGAACCAGGTGTGGGCCGAGCGCTCGCCGATGCGGCAGTAGGCGATGGTGTCCTTGCCCAGGTCCACCCCGGCCTGCGCGTACAGGGCGGTCAGTTCCTCGTTCGACTTGAAGGTGCCGTCCTCGTTCGCGGTCTTCGCCCAGGGGATGTTCCTCGCGGTGGGGATGTGCCCGGCGCGCTGCGACTGCTCCTGGGGAAGGTGGGCCGGGGCGAGCAGCCGGCCGGCGAACTCGTCGGGCGACCGGACATCGACCAGGTTCCTCGTGCCGATCGCGGCGACGACCTCGTCCCGGAAGGCCCGGATGTCGGTGCGGGCGTCCTTGGCGACGTACTGGGCCGCCGGCCGGTCCGGGAGCTCCTCGGTCAGCTCGCGGCTGTCGAGCTCCCACTTCTTCCGGCCGCCGTCGAGCAGCCGGACCTCGCCGTGCCCGTACAGCTTGAAATACCAGTAGGCGTAGGCGGCGAACCAGTTGTTGTTGCCACCGTAGAGAACGACGGTGTCGTCGTTCGCGATGCCCTTGCCGGACAGCAGCTTCTCGAACTGCTCCTTGTTGACGAAGTCGCGGATGACCGGGTCCTGCAGCTCCGACTTCCAGTCGAGCCGGACCGCGCCGCGGATGTGCCCCTTGTCATATGCGGAGACATCCTCGTCGACCTCGACCAGGACAACCTTGGGATCACTCAGATGTGCGTCGACCCAGGCGGCATCGACAAGCGCGTTGGCGCGACTCATGCTTGCGCTCCTTTCACAGAACGTATGGCGAGATATATCTGGCAACCGAGGCAGAAGCCGATCGAGGCATTCAGGAACGCCGCGACGAACGCGAACGCCGTGGCCACGTACCCCAACGCGGCGACGTCGGCAAGAAAACCGGCCGTGCCCAGCACGCCGAACACCGCCCCGACCGCCTGCGCGAAACGCGGTGGCCGCTCGTCCTCCAGCTCGGCGGGTGGCCCCAGCCGAGGCTGGACCAGCGTGCGGTACAGCACCCCGTACGGAGCACGACGGACACCGATCAGCGCACCTGTCAGAAATACCACGGTCTGCGCGAGGAGCAACCAGCCATTCGCGGTCAGCAACACGACCGCGAGGACAGCGCTGGTGACCGCCGCACTGAACCTGGGACCTCTTGGGTCGACCACGAGCTCATCTCCTGACAGGCGAGTCCGCCGACGGCGGACGGCATCAACGCACAGATCAGGAAAATGGACACAGCGAGCTACGTACACGGCACAGATCGACCGTGCGGCGCCGGACGAGCTCAGTGGAGAACATAACCCCCTGACCGTAGCAGTGAACATGAGGGATGTGTTATCGATCCGACGGCCAATCAGGCCGGTCGGACACATCGATCATGGTATTGTCCGCTGCCGCGGCCGGATCCCGCCCGCGCGGCTCACCGACCGCCAGTTCCAGCGCCGCCAGAACGGCCGCCCGCCCCGGTGGGGCGCCGCTGGCCCGGCAGACCTCGCGAGCCCGCGCGTCAAGGACGAGGACGGTCGGCGTACGCCGAATCCGCAGCCGCCGGACCAGCTCGAGGTGGGATTCCGCGTCGACCTCCACATGCCGCACGCCCGGTACGCCGCTCGCGACGTCCGCGAGGATCCGCCTGGTCGCCCGGCAGGGCGCGCAGAAAGCGGTGGAGAACTGCACCAACGTGGCCCGCGCCCCGGGGGCCACCCCGAGCGCGACGAGTTCGGCGTCCACCGCGGCCAGCGAACCCGCCTCGTCCGGGCGGATCCCGTCCGGGCCTGCATCCTCCGGGCCTGCATCCTCCGGACGGGCCGGGCCGTGTGGGGCGGCCGGAGCTTCGTCGCCGTCCGTCACCTTGTTCTCCCCGTCGTTGTTCTCCCCGTCGCTCACGTCGCCGCCGCCGCTCACGTCGCCGCCGACCGGCTGGGCCGCGGCGGTCGCGATGGCATCCGCCACGGCCCCGTCAGGTACGACCGGCGCCGCCGGTGCCGACGGGCCCGGACGGACCACCCGGAACCGCCCGTCCCGCAGCCGGACAAGCACAGCCAGCCCGACAGCGCATCCAACAGCGGCCACCAGCACCCACAAACCGGTCACGCCAGGGAGCAGCGCATCCACCCATCCACCTCATTCCCCCACCGCGCACCGGCGATGGTGCCGGCGACGTGGGAGCGGGCGTAGGGGTGAACTGCCCGCCCGCCCGCCCACCTCGTTTCCCGGCCGCGCGCGTTCTTCGTCCCACTTCCCCGCACGGATGGGGCCTCGGCCCGCTGCTGGTCCTCGGCGCCGTCGGCCTGCCCCTTCCCCGCACGGGTGGGGCTGTTCACGGGTGGGGCTGTTCACGGGTGGGGCTGTTTCAGCGCGGCCTGGGCACGGCGTCAGGTACCCAGCAGCAGGTGGCCCACCGCGTACACGAACGCGGCGGCCGTGGCCAGTGGGAGGATCGCTACCAGCGGCCACCCGACAGGATGGCCGTCGTGCTGGGGTGCCTGCCCGGGGATGTCGGCGGGCGCTGCCGCGCCGCCCGGCTCGGCCACGGGCTCGGCGCGGATCTCGGTGGCCGCGCGGGCGACGGCACGGTCGGCGACAACCGCTGCCACGGCGGCGGCGACCGCGATCAGCGCCGCCTCCCAGGCGGCCGGACCGTCCGCGAAGCCGCCGAGGAGAGCACCCGCGCCG
>NZ_CAKKTL010000235.1:0-7959 GCF_920664355.1 Protofrankia sp. CiP1_Cm_nod2 | reverse complement strand
TGGCGGTGGTGGCGGCGCGCCGCCGGTGGCGCGGCGTCCGCCCGGCGCTGCCGACCGGCCGGGGCTGGCTGCTGGCGGCGGGCGCCACCGGGCCGGCGTCTATGATCGCGATGCTGGCCGGCTGGGAGGTGACCGAGGGCGGCCGGCAGCCCTGGATCGTCTACGGCCGCATGCTGGTGACGGACGCGGTGACCCACAGCCCCGGCCTCGGCTGGGCCTTCGGCGGCACGCTCCTGCTCTACCTGGGGCTGGCAACGGCGCTGGTGCTCATCCTGCGGCGGATGGCCACCGGCGGGCCCACCTACGAGGCCACGCCCGAGAACACGTCCCCGACCACATCTGAGACCACGTCCGAGGTGGCGGGTGCCGTCACGGCCGGTGCGCTTCCGGCCGACATACCAGCGGCTGGCGGGCTGCCGGCTGGCGGGCTGCCGGCTGGCGGGCTGCCGGCTGACGGGCCGCCGGCTGGCAGCACGCCGGACGGCGCTGTCGCGGCGGATGCCGTACCGGAGGCGGGGAGGGACGACGCCGTCCCGGCGGGACCCGCGCGGCCGGCGGGGGTGGAGCGATGACCGCCGCGGACGCCCTGCTGCTGGTCATGGTCGGCGGGCTGACGGCATACGCGCTGCTCGGCGGCGCCGACTTCGGCGCGGGGGTGTGGGACCTGTTCGCCCACGGGCGGCACGCCGCCGAGCAGCGGGCGCTGATCTCTGCCGCCCTCGGCCCGGTGTGGGAGGCCAACCACGTCTGGCTGATCTTCGTGATCGTGGCGATGTTCTCCGGGTTCCCGGAGGCGTTCGGCGTGCTCGGCAGCACGTTGGAACTGCCCATGGCGCTGGCGCTCGTCGGCATCGTGCTGCGGGGCAGCGCCTACGTCTACCGCGCCTACGGTGCCGGGGCGGCCGGCCCCGACCACTGGTGGGGGCGGGTGTTCGCGGCCGCCTCCACGGTCACGCCGTTCATGCTGGGCGTGTGCGGCGCGGCCATGGCCAGCGGCGTCGGCCGCCGCGATGCCGCGGCTGCCCCGCTCACCAGCGCGTTCGGGCTGCTGGCCGGCGCCTTCGCGGTCGCCGCGACCGCTTTTCTCGCCGCCGTCTACCTGTGCCGGGACGCGTCCCGGCGGCCGGGGAGCGAGCATCTGGTGGCCGGTTTCCGGCGTCGGGCGCTCGGTGGCGCGGTGGTCGCGGGGGCGCTCGCGGCCGCGTTGCTGCCGCTGCTGTGGCGGGACGCGCCGGTGGTGGCGCAGCGGTTCCCCACCCGCGGTGTCCCGTTCGTGGCCGTGTCGGTGTGCGGCGGGGCGGGCGCGCTGGTCCTGGTCTGGCGGCGGCACTACACCGCGGCGCGGCTGGCGGCGGGCCTCGCGGTGGCCGGGGTGCTGTGGGGCTGGGCCGTCGCCCAGTACCCGGACCTGGTGGTCGGGCAGGTCGCCGCCGCCGCGGCCGCGGCACCCGCGCCGAACCTGCGGGCCATGCTGATCGCGATCGGCTGCGGGGTGGCCGTCCTGCTGCCGGCGCTGTTCCTGCTGCTGCGGGTGTTCGCCGACCCGGAACCCGCCGGCGGCGACCCGCATCACTGACAGCGGCCCGCCGCCCTGGCCCACGCGTGCGTGACGCCGGGCGCGTGCGTGACGCCGGGCGCGGGTGTGACGCCGGGCGCGGGCCGGTGCGTAGGCTGCCGGCCCGGTCGGCTGGTTCGCTCGGAGCCGTTACGTTCGCCGGGTGAGGCTAACTGGCGACGGGCGGGCAGCGGCGCGGACGGACACCGGCGCACACGTGGGCGACGTTGCCGGGGCAGCCCTGGGAGGACAGCCGCGGCACGAACCGGCCACGAAGCCTGGCGACGCCGCGCAACCGGAAAGCGGCGGGAGCGGCGGGAGCGGCGGGAGCGGCCCCAGCGGCCCCAGCGGTGCCGGGCACGGCAGTGACCACGACACCGGTCGCGTGCGCGCCCGGCGGCGGCTGCTCGCGCACGAGGTGTGGCTGGTGCTGGGCGTCTCGCTGGGGGCGTCCGGGCTGTGGGCACTCGTCCGTTACATCGGCGATCTGACCGCTCCGGGGCCGGTCCGCCAGCAGGTCGCCGAGCTGAACTCGTCGGCGGCCCCGGGGCGTCCGTGGCTCGACCTCGCCCTGCAGCTGACCGGGATCGTCACCGCGGTCGTCCCCGCCTTCCTGGCGCTGCACCTGCTCGCCCGGGACGGCGGGGGGCCGGCCGCGATCGGCCTCGACCGTGGCCGGCTGGCCCGCGACGCCCGTTCCGGGGCCGGGCTCGCCTCGGTCGTCGGCGGTGGCGGGCTCGGGCTGTACCTGCTCGCCTGGCACTCCGGCGCGAACCTGACGGTGGTCCCCACCAGCCTGCCGGACGTGTGGTGGCGCATCCCCGTCCTGGTGCTGTCCGCGGTGCAGAACGCGCTGCTCGAAGAGGTCGTCGTGGTCGGCTACCTGCTGACGCGGCTGCGCCGGCTCGGCTGGGACGAGCGCGCCGCCCTGGCGGCGAGCGCGGTGCTGCGCGGTTCGTACCATCTGTACCAGGGGCTCGGCGGTTTCGCCGGGAACCTGGTCATGGGCCTGCTGTTCGGGCGGATCTATCAACGCCGGGGGCGGGTCGGCCCGCTCGTGGTGGCGCACGCTCTGATCGACATCGTTGCTTTTGTCGGTTATGCCGTACTGGCCGGCAGAGTTTCCTGGCTGCCCACATCGTGATCGCTACTCGGAAAAACCGCCAGGCTGTCATGTGTTTAACATGGAATGAACAACAGCCAACGATGGTTTCGCCGCGGCACGCCGGACGCGGTCGATGCTGTCCCGGGCGGCCGTGCCGTCCAGGCCAGCTGGCCACCCCGGTCGCGTCGGACCGTCCGGATGCGGCCGTGGCAGGGGCATGAGCGGCGATCGCATCAAGTGAATATGACGGAGGGTGACCGTGGGCGGCAGGCTGAGGGAAATAGAACGCAAGTTTGCCGTCGATCCGGGTTTCGTGCTGCCCGCCCTGGAACAGCTGCCGGGTGTGGCCGCGGTCAGCGAACCGGAACGGGTGGCCCTGGAGGCTGTCTACTACGACTCCGACGATTTCCGGCTGACCCAGAACAAGATCACGCTACGGCGCCGGACGGGCGGGCACGACGAGGGATGGCATCTCAAGCTGCCGCTGCGTGCCGGCGAACGGGAGGAGATCCAGCGTCCGCTCGACGCGGCCGGCACGCCACCGGACGAGCTGACGCCACCGGACGACCTCGTTGATCTGGTGCGCGTCCATCTGCGTGACGCGCCGTTGCGGCCGGTGGCCCGGCTGGTGACCGACCGTACCTTTGTCCGGCTCCGGGACGCCGCCGGCGCCGACCGGGCCGAAGTGGTCGACGACCAGGTCAGCGCCTGGACCCTCGGCGCGGCGGCCAGCCGGGAACAGCGGGAGCGGCGGGAGCGGCCGGCGGAGGATGCGGCGGAAGCACAGCCAGCGGCCCAGCCAGCGGAAGGCGCGGAGGGACCGCCGGCGCGAGGGCGGCGGCAGCGGTGGCACGAGATCGAGGTCGAGCACATCGGCACCGGTGACACCGGCCTGCTGGACGAGGTCGGCGCGCTGCTCACGACCGCGGGCGCGTCGGCGTCCCCGGACGCGTCCAAGCTGTCCCGGGTGCTCGGCCCGGCGCTGGCGCGACAGCCTCGCACCGAGGCGCTGCCCTCGCCCGGCAAGCTGCGGCCGCGCTCCCCGGTGGGCGAGGTGGTCGGGGCCTATCTGGCCGCCCAGGTCCAGGCGCTGCTCGCCGCCGACCCGCACGTCCGCCTCGACGTCCCGGACGCCGTCCACAAGATGCGGGTGGCCACCCGCCGGTTCCGCAGCACGCTGCGTACGTTCGCGCCCCTGTTCGACGGCGCGCGCGTGGCCCACCTGGACGGGGAGCTGCGCGACCTGGCCGGCGCGCTGTCCCCGGCCCGCGACGCCGAGGTGATGGTCGAGTACTTCGACGGACGGGTGGCGTCGCTGCCGGCCGAGCTGGTGCACGGCCCGGTCGCCGAAGTGATCGACAGCCAGCTGCTCGCCGGGCAGGAGCAGGCGCGCACCGAGGCGCTGGCGATGCTGCGCGGCGAGCGCTACCTCACCCTGGTCACGGACCTGAAAGACCTGGTCCGCGGGCTGCTGGAGACGTCCGCCACACAGCCGGGAGGGCCGGGAGGGCTTGCCGCGCAGCCCGCCAGGGTTGTCCTGCCGAAGCTGGTCGGACGCGCCGACAACCGGCTGACCCGCAAGGTCAACACGGCCCTGGCCACCCCGCCCGGCCACGAACGCGACATCCAGCTGCACAGCGCCCGCAAGCAGGCGAAGCGGCTGCGGTACGCGGCCGAGACGGCCGGCGCGGTCTTCGGGCCCGACGCGGCGGCGTTCGCCAGGCTGGCCGAGCAGATCCAGGAGCTGCTCGGCACCCACCAGGACGCCACGGTCGCCCAGGGGCAGCTGCGGCAGTGGGGGACGTCGGCGGCGCAGGCCGGCGAGCCGACCGCCTTCACCCTCGGGCTCCTGCTGGGCCTGGAGGAGCTCCGGGCCCGCACCGCGGAACGGGACTTCATCGACTTCTGGCCCGAGGCGTCCCGCGGGCGTCATCGCCGCTGGCTCCAGGTGTGATCAGTGTTGTGGGCCCGGTCCGCGCGCCCGCTGGATTCCCGGCCGCGCGGACCGGAGCCTGATGCCGCTCGGGCTGTTCCCGGGGCCGGCGGCGGATCCCAGCCCCCGCGGACCAGAGCCTGAGCGGGCCGGTGTCCGCCCCGGGCGACCGGCGGCCAGCCGTCGCCGGGCGCTCTACTGGTCGTAGAAGCCGCGCGCGCGGTCGTTGCCGCCCCAGCGGGCCGGCAGTTCGATGAGCTGCCGGATCCTGGTCCGGTCGGTGCGGCCCGCCGGAGTCTGCAGCAGGATGCCGGACTCCGGGTCGTCCATCGGCCGGAACAGGGACAGCACCAGCCTGATCTCGCCGACGGTGGCGGTGCTGACAGTCACCGTCCGGGTGGTGAAGCCGTGTGCCGACCGGTCTTCCCACCACGGCCTCAGCTCGGCCCGTTCCGTTCCGAGCAGCGTGAACATCTCCCGGACACGCTCGTCGTGCTCGTCACCGAACTGGCTGCGGAACTGCGCGAGCAGGTCCTTCGTCACGCTCTCCCACTCGTGCAGGGTGCTCCCGAGCAGGCGGCTGGTGATCAGCAGGTAGATGAGGTTGCGACGTCGTTCGTCGAGCAGGCCGGGGTCGGTCCACAGCGCCGCGTAGGCGTCGTTCCAGCCGATGATGTCGAACCTGCGGTCCAGCAGCAGCGCCGGGGACGTCGGCCAGCCTGCCAGGACGGGACGCAGCAGGCGGACGGCAGCCCGCGTCCGCTGCGACTGGGGTGGCTGTCGCGTCCGCCGCGGCGGCTGGTGCGGCGGCGGGGACGTCCGCGCGGACGTCCCCAGCAGCGCCAGGGCGTGCCGCCGGGCGTCGGCGTCCAGCCGCAGCGTCCGCGCGACCGCTTCGACGACCTCTTCGGACGCCTGGACCCGTCCCTGCTCGAGCCAGGTGTACCAGACGAGCTGCAGGCCGGACGCCGCCGCCACCTGTTCCCGCGGCAGGCCGGGCACCCGCTCGCGGTGGGCCTGGAGGAACCTGCCAAGCTCCCGCTGCCGCGCCTCCTGGCGGGCCTCCCGCCGGACGCCGTCGTCCGTCGCGGCATCCGAGGCCAGGACCATCTCGCCGGGGATCAGCTCGCCGGAGGCGGCCTTGCCGGAGATCAGCTCATCGGGGAGCGCCTCGCCGGGGGCGGCCTCGCCGGGAAGCGCCTTGCCAGGGGCCACCTCGCCCGTGATCCTGCTGCCAGGAGCCGCGCTGTCAGAGGCCGCGTTGCCGGGGATCGCGTTGCCGGGGGCCGCGTTGCCGGGGGCCGCGCTGTCCGGGGTCATCGCGGCAGAGGGCTCGGTCGGCGTGGCGGCTGGCTGCGGGAGGGCACCCGTTCATGGTGACTTCACTGCGATCATCCCGTATTGCCATCGGGCCCATTGGGATCTGAGCCTCGCCGGAGCCGATCCGGCCTTCCTCAGCGGTCCGGGCGGCGATTCATCCGGACGCCGCGCGCCGGCCCGCGCCGAGCCACATCCTGTTGCCAGCGGATGCTGTTGCCAGCGGATGATCCGGCGGGCCCGGTGGGCCGTCCGACGGCCCACCGGGCCCGTTTCCGTCATCGGCCGGATCCGCTTCTCCCGGTGCCCGGAGAATTTCAGCCGATGCCCGTCATCACATCGGTTGTCACCACATCGGACGGGACGGCCCGGAGCCGACGCCGAGGCGGTCGATACCCAGCTCGATGTCGTCGAGATCGTCCGCGGTCAGGGTGAGGGTGGCGGCCGCGATCCAGCCGTCGACCTGGGACGGGCGGCGCGCGCCGACGATGGCGCCGGTCACCCCGTCGAAGGCGAGGGCCCAGGCGACGGCGGCCGCGGCGACGCTGACCCCGTGCCGCTTCGCAACGCCGCGCAGCACGTCGGCGAGGGCCAGGTTGCGATGCAGCGGCTCACCGGTGAAGTCAGGCGACCGGCGCCGCCAGTCGTCGGCCGGCAGGGTGGCCGAACGCTGGGCGGACCAGGCGCCGGTGAGGAGGCCCGCCTGCATCGGGCTGTAGACGATGACGCCGATGTCGCGCTTGGCGCAGTACGGCAGGATTTCCGCGGCGGCCTCCCGCCTGATCGCGGAGAACGGTGGCTGCAGGGCCTCCACGCCACCCACCGACGCGACCCGTTCGAGCAGGTCGACGTCGAAGTTGGACACGCCCACCGAGCGGATCTTCCCGGCCGCGCGCAGCTCGTGCAGTGTCGCGACGGCGTCCTCGACCGGTGTGCCGTCCTGCGGCGGCCAGTGCAGCTGGTAGAGGTCGATCCGCTCGACATTGAGCCGGCGCAGGGACGCGTCGACCTCCCGCCGGATCGAGTCGGCGGCGCCCACCTGGGCGAAGGCGCCACCGCCGGGCGCCGAAGCGTCCCAGATCAGCCCGCACTTGGTGAACACGTACGGACGGTCCGCCGCGGGGATGCCGGCCAGGGCGCGGGCCACGATCTCCTCGGAGTGCCCGAGGCCGTAGCCGGCCGCGGTGTCGATCCAGTTCACCCCGGAGGCGGCCGCGTGCCGGATGGCGGCCACGGACTCCTCGTCGTCCTGGGCGCCCCACCCGAAGGCGTAGCCGGTGCCTCCGACCGCCCAGGCCCCGAAGCCGACCCGGGTGATGTTCATGCCGGTCGTGCCGAACGGTGTCGTGGGAAGGGTCACTGTCACTACCTACCCCCATGCGAGATCGGGACTCAGGGCGACCGGCCTCGCCAACCGTCGTCGCTGGCCGGCTGTTGTCACCGTCCGGTCGGTATCGCCACCCGGTTGGGAGGTGCCACCCGATGCTTGGTGGCTGACTGTGGTGTTCCGGCGACTGACTGCGGGCCTTGAACGCTTGCGGAACGCTTGCACGCGAACGCTTGCACAAGCATGAAAGCATCCGGGGAGGCGGCCGTCGCGCTCTTGATGGTGTCATGATTATCCGGTTGACATGCGTTCTGCTTACTGAGAGCAAGATTTGCATACGTGATCCTGGGACGGATCACCCGGGGTCGTCCTGGAGATCGCGCCTGGAGATCCCTAGAGATCGGGAAAGAGCGTTACGTCGATCATGAGCGGGCCGGCCGGCTCGGTCGGCCTCGCCGCCGGGCCGGTGCCCGTGGCCGTGTTCGCCTCGGCGGCCAGCGCGTCGGCGTCCGCCTCGGAGACCGGCAGGTTACGGCGTTCCAGCAGCTCCCGGACGCGGACGTGGTGGACAACCGGGGTCACGGCGGTGACGTGCCGGATCAGCGCGGTGAAGAACTGCGGCGCGGCCACGTCCGCGGGCACGACGTCGTGGCGCACCCGCACCCGCGCACCCGCCGGCGGGGCCGGCCCGCCGCCGGCCGCCTCAGCGCCCGGAGCACCGG
>NZ_CAKKTL010000234.1:0-7967 GCF_920664355.1 Protofrankia sp. CiP1_Cm_nod2 | reverse complement strand
GGTCGGCCCCGGGCGCGGGCCCGTGGATGCCTTCTCGCCCTGTGTGACTACGTAGAGTAATCAATCGCTTCGGTCCGTGTGTGACTTTCCGTCCACAGGCCCGGGTCAGGGGTTGACGGGAGCTCTCCCGGGCCGGCCGAGCGGGCCGGAAATACCCGGATTCGCCCGACCTGTTCAAGACCCGACAGCCTCTTTCGGCTTTCAGGTCGTGCCCTTTGGCGCTACTCCTGGCATGCTCGGACGCCGTGGACGATCTGCTTGCCCGTGTTCCCATGTTTGCCGGCCTGTCCGAACAGGACCGGCAGGCCCTTAACGATCATTTGGAACGTCAGAATGTTACCCGAGGCGACGTTCTGTTTCGGGAAGGTGAAACCGGAGACCGTGTCTTCGTGATCCTTGCTGGAAAGGTCAAGATTGGCCGTGCGGCGTCGGACGGACGCGAGAACCTCCTCATGGTGATGGGGCCCGGAGACCTCTTCGGGGAACTCTCGCTGTTCGACCCGGGGCCCCGCACGGCCAGCGCGACCGCGGTGACCGACGCGTCGCTGGTCTCCCTGGAGCACACCGCGCTGCGCCCGTGGCTGGCAACCCGGCCCGAAGCGGCGTCGCTGCTGCTGCGGGTGCTGGCCCAGCGCCTGCGGCGGACCAACGACTCCATGGCCGACATGGTGTTCACCGACGTGCCCGGACGGGTGGCCAAGGCCCTTCTCGACCTTGCCGAGCGCTTCGGTGAGCCGGCCCAGCCCGGCAACGAGGCGGCTGGTGTCCGGGTCGAGCACGGCCTGACCCAGGAGGAGCTCGCCCAACTGGTCGGGGCCTCCCGGGAGACGGTCAACAAGGCGCTCGCGGACTTCGCGACCCGCGGCTGGCTGCGTCTGGACTCCCGCGCGGTGGTGCTGCTCGACCGGGAGCGGCTCGCCCGCCGCGCCCGGTAGGGCGTAAGCCGGCGGACGCCGGTCGACGCGGGCGTGTTCGGCCCACGCGACCGGGGGTCCGCCGGGAGACGCCCCTGGTTCCGGCCTGAGGGGGCACAGGCTGGCTGACTCCCGTCCCAGCAGGTCCTGACCGGTACGCCTGGCGTACCGGTCAGGACCTGCCCTCACATCATGAAGATCTTCTTTGCTGGGTCGGCTGCAGGCGCCGGACCCGGCTGCTGTCGTGCGCGCCGCCATGCCCGTGCCGCCGCAGCGGTGGTTGTCACACCGTCGCGACGTACATGACCCACTATCTGACCGGACCCGCTGACCGGACCTACTACCTGGCCCGTCGCGTCGTATCCGAATGGCTACCAGCTGCCACTGCTGTCACTGCCACCTGCGCCACTGCCACCTGGCACCTCCGCGCGGTTGTCCCGCGCGGTCATGCCTGCGTGGTCGGCTCCGCCAGGGACGGCACCGTCGGCGCGCCCGCCGGGGATGCCGTCCCTGGCGGAAGACGCCGCGGTCGACGCCACCGTCGAGGGCGCGGCGCCCGGCGCCGGCAGGCCCGTCGCGGGGCGGGTCACCCGGACGTCGGCGACCCCTGGCAGGTTCACCGGTTTCGGGCCCACCGGCCACGAGCCGTCGGGAACCGCGGACAGCAGCCGGCGGGTCTGCGCGGCCTCGCTCACCGCCTCCGTCGCGGTCGCGGCGGCCAGCGCCTTCTCGTACGCGGCCCGGGCCTCGGCCGGCTTGCCGCTCGCGACCAGCACGGTACCCAGCGCCCGCCATGCCAGGACCTGGGCGCGGACGTCCTCGGCGCCCACCTCGACCGCGCGCCGGGCCACCGCCAGTGCCTCGGCCGGCCGGCCGGCGTCGAGGAGCGTGCCGGCCAGATGCGCGTACGCCTGGCGGCGCGGGAAGAGCAGGGTGGCCGGCTCGCCGGCGGCCAGCGCCGTCTCCAGCAGGTGGATCGCCTCCTGCAGGCGGCCTCTGGCCCGCGCGACCTGGGCGGCCAGCACCTTGGCGCCGAGCTGGGCGTGGGGCTGCAGCTCGAGGCTGTCCAGCGCCCGCATGGCCAGGTCCGCGGCCTGCTCGGCGTCGTCGAGGAGCCCGGCGTCGAGCCGGGTGAGCCCCAGCAGCACCATGGCGAGCGCGCCGACGACGGCATGGCCGCCCTGGTCGGCGGCGGCCTGGGCGTTGTGCAGGTGCGCCGCCCCGCGCTCGGGGTCACCGGCGCCCCGCGCGGCCAGGCCCCTGGCCACGAGGGTGAGCGCGACACCCCAGGTGTCCCCGGTCGCCTCGAACAGCCCCGCCGCCCGTTCGGCCTCGGCCTCGGCCTCGGTGATGTCCCCGAGTTCGGCGGCGGCGACCGCGTCGATCGTCAGGCACACGGCCAGGCCCCACACCTCACCCAGTGACCCGGCCATCTCGATCAGGTCGCGGGCGAGCCGGCGGGCCCGGCTGAGCTGGCCGGACAGCAGCCAGACCAGCGCCTCCGTGCCCGCGCACCAGCCCAGGCCACCGGTGTCGTCCAGCCGCCTGAAAACCTCGGAGGCGTCCCGGAGGTACTCCTGGGCACGTGGGTAGTCCCCCCGGGTGGTCGCGCTCCAGGCGAGGTGCTGGAGGGCCCAGCCGACCCCTCTGGGATCGCCGACCCGACGGGCGAGGGCCAGCGCGTCGGTGAACCGCTTCTCGGCGTGGCGCACCCGGCCGGCAGCGTATTCCAGCAGGCCGAGCTGGCGCAGGGTGGCGGCGACCACCCGGTCGCTGCCGGCACGCTGAGCCTCCTCGAGCGCGGTGACGAGCGCGGTCGCGGCCTCGTCGTCCCGGCCCTGCTTGTGCCGCAGGTCGCCGAGGATGCGGTACGCCGCGGCCCGCAGCTCGGGTGTGGTGACCCGCAGTGCGGGCCGCAGGACACGCTCGGCCTCGTCCAGCCGGCGCAGTGACGCCAGGGCCTCGGCCTGCAGCACGACCGCGCCCAGATCGTCGAGTTCGCCCACGACCCCCCGGCCGAGCCGGCGTGCGCTGGTGATCAGATCGATGGCGCTGCGGTGGTCGTCGCGGGCGAGCGCCGAGCGGGCGACCCGGACCAGGGCGTGGAACCCGGGCTCCCGCGCCGACCAGGCCGGATCGGTGGGCGCCAGCGCCATCGACGCCGCGAGGTCGTGGGCTCGTTCGGCATGGTGGCCGACGAAGGCCGCGACCTCCGCCTCGGAGCCGCTGAGGAACTCCACCCCCCACTGGGCCGCCGCGGCGTGCCGGCGGGCCCGCTCCACCTTGGGCAGGCCGGCGTAGGCGACGTCCCGGGCCATCGGGTGCACGAACGTCCACATCGGCTCCCCGGGATGCGGGGCCCGCAGGAGCTGGCGTTCGGTGAGGGTTTCCAGTGCCCGGTGCACCTGCTCGCCGCGACGGTCCTCCAGCGCGGGCAGCGCGTCCGCGGGGAACCGGCTGCCGAGCACCGACGCCGACCGCAGGACGGCCTTCGCGATCGGGTCGAGATCGTCGATGCGGGCGGCCAGCACCGACTGCACACCGGCCGGCAGCGTGGTCTCGGGCAGGGATCCCTCGAGCACCCAGGCGCACTGCTGGGTGCCGGCCGGGTGGGCCGGGGGACGCAGGATTTCCGAGGCCGGGCCCGTGTCCGGCGCGACGCCGTTCGACGTGGTGCCGGGCAGCGGCTCCGTCCCCGCCACGCCGGCGCTGGTGCCGACATCGGTACCGGCGCCGGCGCCGGCGGCGGCCGCGCCGGCCGCGCCGCCGCGGTGCAGGATGCCCCGGTCCACCAGCAGGTTCAGCAGCTCGGTGAGGAAGAACGGGTTGCCGTGGACCCGCGCGAGCAGGGCGGCCCGGGCGGTCTCGTCCAGCTCGGCGCCGCCGAGATAGTCGCGCAGCAGGCTGGCCGAGGCGGACTCCGCCAACGGGGCGAGCGCGAGCGACTCGGCGTTGGGCAGCCCGGCCAGCGACGGGACCTCACGGTCAAGCATGATCAGCAGTATCGGCCCGCGCAGCCTGCCGGCGAAACGCCGCAGGCCCTGCCACAGCGCGGTCGTCGCCCATTCCAGGTCGTCCAGGACGATGACCAGCGGCCCGTCGTTGGACAGGCCGCCGAGCAGCACGGCCACGTCGTCGACGATCGCGTCGACGGCCCGGACGGCGGGATCGTCGGCCGGGTTCTCCCGCCCGGCAGGGTCCCCCGGCGGGATGTCCGGGGCCACCGTCGAGCGGCCCTCCGGCGGCACACCCAGCAGGGCGAGCAGCTTGTCGGCCACGCCGCCGGGGATGCGGGTGCGCGCTGCCGGGTGCTCCAGCCGGCTGACCGTGCGCCGGACCCGTTCGGCGACCCGGTCCGGGCTGTCGCCCTCGCCGACCCCGCAGGCGGTGCGCACGATGTCCATGAGCGGGGCGAGGTCCCGGCCGTCACCGTGGCGGACCGTGCGGCCCCACAGCACCCTCGCGTCCTGCGCCGCGCCCGCCCGGCGGGCCAGTTCCACCGCTATCCGGGTCTTGCCGATGCCGGCCTCACCGGTGACGACGACCGTCCGCGGCTGGCCGTGCGCGACGACGTCCCGGAAGGCGGACTCGAGTACCGCGAGGTCCTGGTCGCGCCCGGTGAACGGCGCGTCGTCGCCGTGCCCGGGCCGGGCGACGTTGGACGGCCGCAGGCTGACCAGCTCGTAGGTGGGGACCGGCTCGCGCTTGCCCTTGAGCTTCAGCGGGGCCAGCCGGCGCCAGGTCGCCACCGAGGTCGTGGCGATCATGGTGTCGTGGCCCGCGTACACGGCGCCCACCGCGGCGGCGTCCGACAGCCGGGCGGCGGTGTTCACCGTGTCGCCGATCACCGTGTAGGTCAGCGACGCCTGGACGCCGGCCAGCACCTCCCCGGTGTTGATCCCGACGCGCAGGCCGAGGTGGCGGCCACCGCCGGCCTCGTCGGTGACGAGCCGGCGGACGGTCTCCTGCATGGCGGCGGCGGCGCGCACGGCGCGTTCCGGGTCGTCCTCGTGCGCGGTCGGCGCGCCGAACACGGCCATGATGCCGTCGCCGGTGAGGTTGTCGACCCGGCCGCCGACCTCGGCGACGTCGCGGGCCAGGGCCGCGAGCACCCGGTCGGTGACCTCGCCGACACGTTCGGGATCCAGGTCCTCCGCCCACGCGGTGAAGTCCGAGAGGTCGCCGAACAGGACGGTGACGACCCGGCGTTCGGCGCCCTCGTCGGTGCCCATGCCGTTTTCGGTCTGCAACGGCAGCCCGCAGTGGAAACAGAACCGTCCACCGGGAACGGCGGGAGTGCCGCACCGCGGGCAGCGCAGCGTTCCACCGAGGGGAGATGTGATCATTGGGGCGCCCTGAAGCCGGAGTCAGAGCCTGGCCATGACGTCCGGCCGGCCTGCCCGGTGTATCGGGCCTGCCGGCACGGTATCCAGGACCGGACCCTTTTGACGTGGTCGGATATATCCGGAGCGTTGCGCACGGGTGGTCGCCTCCCGGCCGCGAGCATAAGCCAACCGTACGAGATCTTCTGTTCGTGCTGATCTTAACGGTTTCCAGGAAGGAAGAGGGCGGTGTGGGATGTCCAGAATCCGGCCGGCTCTACCCTCCCCACCGAAGGCGATGCGATCATGTTTTCGCATCACCGGAGGTGCGTGGGCTGGCGGGGCCGAAGGCGATGCGATCATGTTTTCGTGTTCGTGCGGGTCCCGCCGTCGACGCGATCATGATTTGTGGACGCGGCCGGAAGGCCGTCTCCGCCGCCGGAACGGCGGCCTATGCGAGCGGGAGCTCGAGCGGTGTGGTCCGCAGTTCCCGCCGCTGGCGCAGGTGCTCGATCTGGGCGCGGACGGACATCTCCGCGGCCGGCCACAGGGCACGGTCGACGTCCGCGTAGATCCGTTGAACGATCTGACGGACCGTGCTGTCGCCGGCGGCGAGGGCCGCCCGGACCTGGTCGAGCCGGGCCTCCCGGTGCGCGAGGTACGCCGCCGCGGCGCGGCCCGCGGCCGGCAGATGCGGCCCGTGGCCGGGGAGCACCATGGCGTCACCCAGCTCGCGTAGGCGCCGCAGGCTGGCCAGGTAGTCGCCGAGCTGCCCGTCGGGGTGCGCGACCACGGTCGTGCCCCGGCCGAGGATCGTGTCGCCGGTGAGGACCGAGCTTCCCGCGGTGGGCGCCGGGACGTCGTGACCGCTGGCGCCGCTGTTGACGCCGCCGGTGCCGCTGGTGCCGCCGGTGCCGGTCCACCGGTCGTCGGTGAGGACGAACGACAGCGAGTCGCTGCTGTGGCCGGGGGTGGCCAGCACCCGGATCTCCACCCCGGCGGCGGCGATCACGTCGCCCTCGGCCAGCCCTTCGTCGCCGAGCCGGTGGGCGGCGTCAAGGGCGCGCACCGGCGCGGAGGTCAGCTCGTGCAGCGGCACGGCACCCTCACTGTGATCAATATGACCATGGGTGAGCAGGATGACGTCGACCGGCCCGGCCGCGACGATCGCCGCGAGATGGCCGGGGCCGGGTGGGCCGGGGTCGACCACGACGCAGCCGGTGGCGCCCGGGGCGCGCAGGATCCAGGTGTTCGTGCCGTCCAGGGTCATCGGGCCGGGGTTGGGCGCGAGCAGCAGCGAGGCCAGCAGGGTCACCTGCCGCGGCGCGGGCGGGCCGCCCTCCGCCGGGGCCGCCGTGCGCGGGCCGGGCACGCCGCCCGTAACGCTCGTATGCCCCACAGGTCACTCACCAGGTTCCGAAGCGGACGATGCTCTGCCGCGCGGGTGGCCCGGCACTCCACCCGCTCGTTGCCCGGACGGCCCACCGGACTGCCCGCTGGCTCGGGCTGCCCACCGGCCCGACCGTCGAGTCGGCTAGTTCTGCCGTAGACAGTAGTTCTGCCGTAGACAGTAGGTTGTCCGCCCCGGCTCGCGCACCATGTCGGCGGTCGCGGCCAGCTGTGAGCTGCGTCTCGTTCGAAGGCCCGTATACAGCCGTTTTTCGATGACCAGCCGCCGGTGGACAGTTATCGTTTGGATATATCCACAGCTGGACGGCGGCCCGCGTGCACGCCGTCCGTTCGCGGTTCCCCGACAAGGGCTAGCTGACGGTGACGACGATCTCCACCTCGACCGGAGCGTTCAGCGGCAGGACACCCACCCCGACCGCGGACCTGGCATGTCGTCCGGCGTCACCGAACACCGCCACGAACAGGTCACTCGCACCGTTGATCACTGCCGGCTGGCCGGTGAACGCGGGCACGCTCGCGACGAACCCGACGACCTTGACGACACCGGTGATCGCGTCCAGGCCGCCGGCCACCGCGGCCGCGGCCGCCAGCGCGTTCAGGGCGCTGATCCGGGCCAGGTCGGCAGCGCGCTCCGCCGGCACCGAGCCGCCGTCGGCGGCCTCGCCGACCGGCCCGGTCGCGGCGAGGACGCCGTCCACCAGGGGGAGCTGTCCGGCCGTCCACACCAGGTCACCGTGCCGCCGGGCGGGCACGTACGCGCCCGCCGGCGACGGGGCCGTGGGCAGCGTCAGGCCGAGCGCGGCCAGGCGTTGCAACGGGGTCGCCGCGTCGGCTGTCACGGCGCTCACCTCGCCGGTTCGCCCTTGGGGCGCTTGAAGTAGGCGACCAGGCTCTCCGGGTTCGGCCCCGGGACGATCTGGACCAGCTCCCAGCCGTCCGCCCCCCAGTTGTCGAGGATCTGCTTGGTCGCGTGGATCAGCACCGGCGCTGTCGCGTACTCCCAGGTCTGCATGACTTGTGACCATAGTGCGTCGCGGCCGAGGATCACGTGACGACGTCCACGGCGTGCCTCTCGGCGCCCACGCCGGGAGCACGCGCGGGACCGGCCCGAAGGGGGCTCGCAGGCTCGTCTGACGGGCGCTTGGCAGGCTCCGCCCGGCCGTCTGAAGCAGCCTGGAGGACATCGCCGGGAGGAAGTGCGCGGCCCTGGTGGCCGGGCCGCGGGCGGGGCGGATGGCGCGGCGGCCCTGCGGCGTCCGCGCCGCCCTGGCCCGCACCTGGCCCGCACCTGGCCCGCACCTGGCCTGCACCTGGCCCGCAC
>NZ_CAKKTL010000233.1:1383-8381 GCF_920664355.1 Protofrankia sp. CiP1_Cm_nod2 | reverse complement strand
GGGGCTGCCAGGCGGGGCCGCCAGACGGCTTCGGCCGGGGCGTGACGGGGGCGGAGTACCGTGGTCGACGGGGGTGAGCGGCGATGGTGCGCTCGCCCGCGGTGGTGCGATTTCGCGCTGTGGCTCTCGGCGTCCCCCGCGGCCTGCGAGTCGATCCGCCGGAAATCCGGGGATGGTGTGTCGGTGTCCGCCGTGTTCCGGTTGCCGCGCCGCCGCGGTCGCCGGGCCGCCTGGGCGTCTCGTCGCGCAGTAGCATCTGGTGATCGTTTGATATCGGGAGAGTAGGGGTCTGACTTGCAGGGGGCCGAGGCTTTTCGGTGTCGATGGCTGGTGGGCCAGGGTGGGGGCCGTAGGCAGGTGGCCGTGCGGTGAAGGTGGAGAACTTCGTCGCGGCCTGGCTTGCGGACAATGAGAAAGATCTGGTGGATGTGCGTCGTGATATCCACGCGCATCCCGAGCTGGCCTGGCAGGAGCTGCGGACGACCGAACTGATTGCGGAATCACTGAACAGTTCCGGTCTCAAGCCACGGGTGATGTCCTCGGGCACCGGCCTGTGGTGCGATGTCGGTACCGGTTCCGGCCCGGTTGTCATAGTCCGCGCGGACATCGACGCGCTGCCGTTGCGGGACGAGAAAGACCTCCCTTATTCCTCCTGCGTGGCGGGGGTGAGCCATGCCTGCGGGCACGACGTCCACAGCGCGATCGTGCTCGGGACCGGCAGGGCGCTGGCGGCGTTCGACGAGCGTTACCCGTTGCCCGGCACCATCCGGCTGGTGTTCCAACCCGCGGAGGAGGTCATGCCCGGCGGCGCGCTCGAGCTGATCCGCGAGGGCGTACTGGATTCGGTGTCCGCGGCGATAGCCGTCCACTGCGACCCGGCGCTCGAAGTCGGGCGGGTGGGCATCCGCGGCGGCCCGATCACGGCCGCGACGGACTACATCGAGGTCCGGTTGCGGGGCCCTGGCGGGCACACGTCGCGTCCGCAGAACACCGTGGATCTGGTGCACGCGCTGGCGCAGGTGGTGACGGGGCTGCCCGCGGCGCTGTCGCGAACGGTCGACCCCCGGGCGGCGGCGTGCCTGGTCTGGGGGCAGATCGAGGCGGGCAGCGTCCCGAACGCCATTCCCCGTGACGGCCTGCTGCGGGGCACGCTGCGCCTCTTCGACGAAGAGGTCTGGAAGCGGGCGCCGGCGATGGTCGAACGGCTGGTCGCGCAGCTCGTGGCGCCGTACGGCGCCACCGCGACGATCGAGCACCGGCAGGACGTCCCACCAGTGATCAACTCTGTGGACATCACCGAGGCGCTCCGCCGGGCGGCCGTGGCGGCGATCGGCGAGCACGCCGTCGCGCCCACCGGTCAGTCCCTGGGCGGTGAGGACTTCGCCTGGTACCTCCAGCGGGTGCCGGGAGCGCTCGCGCGGCTGGGCACCCGCAGCCCCGGCGGCCCCGTCCACGACCTTCATCAGGGCCGGTTCGACGTGGACGAGAAGGCCATTGGCGTCGGCGTCCGGCTGCTGGCGACCACCGCGGCCGGTCTCGCCTCGGCCGCCGCGGCCGAGGAGTGACGGCGCGCGACCGTCGAAAAGCCGAGAAGGAAACCGGGGCCCTGGCAGTGAGCCAGGGCCCCGCGGATGTGTCTGCCCGGAGCTGCGGGTGCTACCGGGAGCTGGGCACCTCGAGGTCGGCCTCGGGCTGAGGCCGGGGGCCCGGAACGGCCGGCCGCGGGTGCGAGGTCTCGATCCGCAGCAGCTTCGCGACGCTGTCCGGCAGGTACCAGTTCCAGCTGCCGAACAGGGAGACCAGGGCCGGCACCAGCAGCATCCGGACGACCGTCGCGTCCAGCAGGATGCCGAAGCCGAGCGCGGTCGCGAACAGTTTGATGTCGGTCTGCGGCCCGCTCGACAGCGACAGGAACGACAGGAACAGGATCAGGGCGGCCGACGTGACCAGCCGCCCGGTGCGGCCGACACCTTCGACGACGGCGGCGTCGGTGTCGCCGCGGGCGTCGTACTCCTCACGGATGCGGGAGAGGATGAACACCTCGTAGTCCATGGACAGGCCGAAGAGGAACGCGAAGACCATCAGCGGCAGCCAGAAGGTGATGGCGCCGGTGGCCTCGATGCCGTAGATCTCCTCGGAGCCGTAGCCGTGCTGCCAGAACAGCACCACGCCCCCGAAGGTCGCCCCCAGCGAGACGAGGTTGAGCACCACCGCCTTCAGGGGCAGCAGCAGCGAGCGGAAGGCCCGCACCAGCAGGATGTAGGTGACGATGACGATCAGAGCCAGGGCCCAGGGGAACACCCCGTAGACGCCGTGCATGTAGTCCAGCTGCAACGCGCCGATCCCGGTCACACCAATGACGCCGGGCACGTCGTGCAGCGCGGACCGGAGGTTGCGGATCGAGTCGATGCTGCGCCCGCCCGCGGTCTCCCTGTCCGGCACGGCGATGATCAGTGAGGTGCCGTCCCGGTTCGCCTCGGGGCCGCTCGCGGCGGTCGCGGTGACCACGCCGTCCACGGCCCGGACCCGTCGCAGCACGTCGTCCACCGCGGATGACTGGACCAGGATCTCGGCCGGGGTGAGGACGCCCTTCGGGGCACCGCCGCTCTCAATGATCTTTATTGCCTCGTAGGCGGGGCCGCTCTTGGCCAGCGATCCGGACTGCGCCGTGCCGATCTGGATCCCGAGGAACGGGATGATCAGCGCGGTGAGGATGGCGACCCCGGCGCCGGCGGCGATCCAGCGGCGGCGCACGACCAGCGAGGCCCATCTCGTCCAGAACCGGCTCGCGGTGTTCTCGTGCCGGATACGTGGCCAGTCGACCCGCGGGCCGATGCCGCCGAGCAGCGCGGGCAGCAGGGTGGTCGTGACCGCCACGCTGATCAGCGGGATGAGCATGCCGCCGTAGCCGATGGAGCGCAGGAAGGGCACCGGGATGACGACCATCGCGACCAGGCCGATGGCCACGGTCAGGCCGCTGAACACCACGGCATGGCCGGCGAACTGCATCGAGGCCACCACGGCGTCGTGGTTGTCCCGGCCGTGCGCGCGTTCCTCCCGCCAGCGGGTGACGACCAGCAGCGAGTAGTCGATGGCGACACCGAGGCCGATCAGGGAGACGAGGAACTGCACCAGGAACGACACGTCCGCGAAGAAGGTCAGCCCCAGCAGGACGAGGAAGGTCGACAGGATCGCCACCGCGGCGACGAGCAGCGGCAGCAGCGCGAGCAGCGAGGCGAAGACGAAAGCGAGGATCGCCAGCGCGCCGAGCCCGGCGATCAGGGTTTCGACCAGCACCCCCGGGCCGGAGTCGTTCGCGCCGTTGGTCGCGAGCTCGTTCAGGCCGGTGACGGTGCCGGTGAGCCCGGCCTGGGTGTGCTCGGCGAGCGACTTCTTCAGCGCCACCGTGATCTCGGAGTCGAGGCCGTCCTGCGGCGGATAGAAGGCGTACGCGAACTGGGTGCGGCCGTCATCGGTGACGAAGATGTCGTCGCCGGTTTCCGCCCTGCCGATGACTCGGACGTCGGAGACGTCGCGCTTGACCGCGGCGAAGGTGTCCGTCACCTGCTGGTCGCTGACCCGCTGGCCGGGCTGGGCCGACAGCGACAGGATGAACGGCGCGCCCTGGCTGTCCGTGTGATAAGTGGCGAGGACCTTCTTGGCCGTCTCGTAGCCGGGCTGGCCGGGCAGCGAGAAGTCGAAGGTCAGCCGGCCGGCTGTGGTGCTGGCCGTGGCAAATCCCGCCAGGAAGGTAACGATCCAGATAGAGATCACAAGCCGGCGGTGCCGGAGGCACCAGCGCGCGAGCGCCGACATCGGCGTCTCCCCACTCGTTAGGATGATCTGTGCTCTTGCATATTGACCTCCGCAACGGTACCACCGCTGATTGTGAACCTGGTAATGGTTTGTCTTATGGGTGACACTCCCAAGGTGAACGCCGACAGTGACATCGCGATATCTCTGCGAGAGCAGGTTTTCTATGCGTTTGCCCGTTTCGGCCCGGCCTGGGTGCGCTATCTGCACGCGTCCGTGGGGCTTGGCGGTCTAAGCCCGGCCGGCGTCCGGCTGCTGTCGGCGCTGCGCCACCATCCGCGACCGCCCATCATGCGCGATCTCGTCCAGGACCTCGGCACCACGGCCCGGGCTGTGACCGGGCTGGTGGACACCCTCGAGCACGAGGGCCTGGTCCGCCGCACCCGGCACCCGCACGACCGTCGGGCGATACTCATCACTCTGACCAGCAAGGGTGAACAGGTGGTGGACCGCGTCGGGCAGGAGCATGTCGAGCGGGCATCGGCCCTGTTCTGCGTCCTGTCCGAGCGGGACCAGGCCGATCTTGTCCGGATCCTCGGCGTGCTGGGGGACGAGCTGGCCGCGCGGGGGCAGGCCGTCCAGCCCCGCGGGCTCGGTTGCGGACCTGATATTACTGAGAGTAGCTAGTGCTGCGTCAGTCAACGCTCGCCCCGTCCGCCCGGGCCGGCGCGGCGGGGGAGCCAGGCGGTGGGGGAGTCAGGCGGTGGGACGGTTGCGCAGATCGGCCACGTAGTCGGACGGCGCGCCGGCCCGCTCGGCCGCGTCGGCCATGATGGCCACATACCGTTTGGACGGCAGCCCGCCCTCGTAGGCGTCCAGCACGTACGTCCAGGCCAGCGCCTCGCCGTCCAGGGTGAAGATCCGTACGCGGATGCGGGTGTAGAGGCTGGCCTCCACGCCCTCCCAGACGTCGAGCTGCCTGAGGTCACGCTTGGCGACGTCGTAGAGCATCACGTACACCCGGGAGCCGGGTGACTCGACGATGGTGGCCAGCGCGCCTTCCCAGCCGACGTCCTCGCCGCCGAAGGTGAGCCGCCAGTTGCGGATCCAGCCGGTCCCGATGACGGGGGCGTGCGGTGCGCGTTCCTTCATCTGGGCCGGGTCGAGGTTGCTGCCGTAGGCGGCATACAAGGTCATTGTGTGCGTCCTTCACCGGCCCGGGCACCGCGGCCGCGGTGGCAAAGAACTACCTGGAGGATCTTCACTGGCCCCTACCTGTACCCACTTCCTCCCCCCGCGGGCGCGGACGCGCCGCGCGGGGAGCCCTCGGCCGCTCCCGGCCGACCTCGCGGACCGCATATCTGCCCGGACCCGTCCGATGTGCCACGATCGATCCAGCCACAGTTGCCCGGGCAGTTGCCTGGGCGGCCGTGAGATCCTGATCGTGACGTCCCTGGACCCGACTTCGTGTGACAACACGGACCGTAACCACGTCGCGGCGGCAGATGGTCTCCCGTGGGGTACCACGGATCCGGTCGTCGATGTTCGACAGCTACGCGAAAGACAGTGTAGACCCCGAGCATCCCGGATCCCGGCCATCCCGGGCCTTGGCCGTCGGTGTCCCGGTCCGCCCGGTACCGGCCTGGCGGGGGAGCGTCCGCGCCCGCCAGGCCGGGTGACTGTTCATGCGATGGTTGCTCACACATCGGACAAGGCAAGATAGCTGGTGGGAATCCCACCCACCGAAGGGAGCGCGCAGGTGCCGCGAATCGTCATTCTCGGAGGAGGACCCGGAGGGTACGAGGCGGCTCTTGTCGGGGCTGAGCTTGGGGCGTTCGTCACGCTCATCGACTCGGACGGGGTGGGCGGCGCGTGCGTCCTCACCGACTGTGTCCCGTCCAAGGCGCTGATCGCCACGTCGGCCGCGATGACGGAGCTGGCCGTGGCGCCGTCCCTGGGAGTCCGGCTGCGTGACGGTGGCCACGTCCTGCCGGAGGCGGGCTGGGACGCCGGGGCGCTGCCCGGCCCGGGGCTGCCGCCCGGCATCGGCGTGGACATCGAGCGGGTCCACGCCCGGGTGCGGGGGCTTGCCGCGGCGCAGTCCCGCGACATCGAGACCCGGCTGGAGAAGGAGGCCGTGCGGGTGGTGCACGCCCGCGGCCGGCTGGTCGGCCCGCACGCCGTCGAGGTCGACTCCGGGGAGGCCTTCTTCGGCGACATCATCCTGATCGCGACCGGGGCGTCACCCAGGGTTCTTCCGAACATCGAACCGGACGGTGAGAGAATTCTCACCTGGCGCCATATCTACGATCTTCGGGAGCTGCCCGAGCATCTGATCGTCGTCGGTTCCGGGGTCACCGGCGCCGAGTTCGCCAGCGCCTACCAGGCGCTCGGCGCGAACGTGACGCTCGTCTCCTCCCGGGACCGGGTACTGCCCGGGGAGGACCCGGACGCCGCCAAGGTGCTCGAGGAGGTCTTCCAGCGCCGTGGGGTGACCGTGCTCAGCCGGGCCCGGGCCGAGGCCGCCCGCCGGGTCGGCGACAGCGTCGAGGTCGACCTCGCGGACGGCCGGACCATCACCGGCAGCCACGTCCTGATGGCCGTCGGGTCGGTGCCGCGGACATCGGGCATCGGGCTCGCCGAGGTCGGGGTACGGCGTGCCTCGAGCGGCCACATCGAGGTCGACCGGATGTCGAGGACGGCGGTGCCGGGGGTGTACGCCGCCGGTGACTGTACCGGTGTGCTGCCGTTGGCGTCGGTCGCCGCCATGCAGGGCCGGATCGCGATGTGGCACGCGCTCGGCGAGGCGGTCACGCCGCTGCGGCTGGGCACGGTGTCGTCCAACATCTTCACCGAGCCGGAGATCGCGACGGTCGGCATCTCACAGAAGATGATCGAGTCGGGTGAGGTGGCGGCGCAGACGACGATCCTCCCGCTGGCGCGCAACCCGCGCGCGAAGATGCAGGGCATCACCGACGGTTTCGTGAAGCTGTTCTGCCGGCCCGGCAGCGGCAGCATCCTCGGCGGGGTGGTGGTGGCGCCGCAGGCGTCAGAGATGATCTTCCCGGTTTCGCTGGCGGTGGCCAACGGCCTCACCGTCGATCAGGTGGCCCACACCTTCACGATCTACCCGTCGGTGTCCGGCTCGTTGACCGAGGCGGCCCGCATCGCCATGCCTCGGGACCTGTTCGCGAGCTTCTGACCAGGCGTCCAGCCACGGTTGCCGGTCGCGGCTGGACGATGCC
>NZ_CAKKTL010000233.1:0-975 GCF_920664355.1 Protofrankia sp. CiP1_Cm_nod2 | reverse complement strand
CTGGCGGGCCGTCCCGGGCGGCGGGTGCCGTGGCCGGCGGCGGTCAGCGGCCGTCCGTCCCCGGGCGGTCGCGGCCGGTCCCCGTCCGGTCATGATGGGCATTTGTGTGATCGGCGGTCGCGCGGCCAGCGTCCTCGGGGCCGCTGTCCTCGTCCTCCTCGAGCGGGAACACCGGCGGGAAGCCATGTTGGACGAGGCGACGGTTGCGGAAGTAGCCGGCGGTGGCGAACCCCAGGCCGACCGCGATCGCCAGCAGGACGATCGCGATGGTGAGCCGGATGTTGAGGCGCCCGGGCAGCAGCGCGAACATGACGGCGAACGGCAGCATGAGCAACGGCGGCCGGGATGCCTGCCGGACGCGCCACCGCGGCCCGGTCAGGTCGTGGGAGACCCACTGGTTGTACCGCGGGGGCAGCGTCCCGCCCACCAGGTAGTAGATCCGGCCGGTCAGCGGTGGCCGCTCGGCCGGCGCCGGTCCGGCGGGCACCGGTTCTGACGCCGGTGCCGCGCCGCCCGGCCGCGCCGAGCTCCTCGCCGGCGGCGGGCAGGCCCCGCCCTGGTTCGTCCCGCTGCCGTCCGTGCCGTCGGTGCCCATGGCATCAGCCTACGAACTCCGAAGCCTGCGAACTCCGAAGCCTGCGGACTACGGACGAACCGGGCCGGGGCGGGCGAACCGCCGCCTGCTAGTCCTTGATCTCGCAGAGGACGGCGCCGCTGGAGACGACCGCGCCGACGGCCGCGGTCAGCCCGGTGACGGTGCCCGCCCGGTGCGCGGTGATCGGCTGCTCCATCTTCATGGCTTCCAGGACGACGACGAGGTCGCCGGCCTCGACGGTGTCCCCGTCACTGACCGCGATCTTGACGATGGTGCCCTGCATCGGGCTGGTCAGCTCGTTCCCGCTGGCCGCGCGGGCGGCCTTGGCACCGGACCGCCGCCGTGGCCGGGCCGCCGCCGGGCCGCCGGCCGCCACGCCG
>NZ_CAKKTL010000232.1:5252-8152 GCF_920664355.1 Protofrankia sp. CiP1_Cm_nod2 | reverse complement strand
CGAAGGCGTGAAGCGCCTGACCGGCTCTCGTCGCCGCGGCCTTGTTGCCGGTGTCCGCTTTGTTCTGTGGCGTGAGGGCCGGATTCCGCTGATGTCTATGTGATGAGTTCGATGGCGCAGCGGGGGCCGGCCGCGGCGACGTACTTGGCGTCGCAGGTGAGAAGGACCGCGTCGATCTGTTCCGCCAGCGCGACGTAGCCGGCGTCGTAGGCGGTCATGTTTTCCCGCAGTTCCCAGACGCGTTGAGCGGTCGGTCCGCCGAGCGGTTCACGACGGATCGGCAGGCGGATCAGGTTGGCGATGAGCGTCGGGGTGTGCTCGGCGAGACGGCGCGTACGTCGGGCCAGGCCGCGGAGCGCCGAGATGACCTCGATGTCCAGGTGGGCAGGGGCGTAGGAGGCGTCGCCGCCGACGATCCGGTCCCTTGCCGCCTTGCGCCGAGGGCTGTCGTCCCCGGCGAGCAGATCGACGATCACGGACGCGTCGACGACGATCAGCCCCACCGTGCATCCTCCGCATCACGGACCGTGCGCACGGCGACGACCGCGTCGTCCGTTGTGAGCCCAATGGAGGCGCGGGTGCTGTCGATGTCGGCGAGCACTTCGTCCATGGTCGGGGTACTCGCCTCGCGGCTGAGCACGTCGAGCAGGTAGGCGTTCAGCGACTGCCGGCGCGCCTTCGCGCGGGCAGCCAGGGTGGCGCGTACCCGAGCCGGGAGGGCTCGGACGGTGAGATTGGTCGTGATCTCTTCGGTAGAGCTCATGACGTCATTCTAACGTCAAAACAGCGTTACTATAGTAGTAGATCATGCGGGCTGCGCACGTCGCCGCTCGTGCGGATGGGCAGTGGACCATCGGATCGGGCGGACCCGGCTACCGCCTGGCCGCGCGCTCCCTGCCGCCCTGCCGGGGTAGCACCTCGTGCGTACCAGTGATCAGATGCTGCCCGCGGCCTGCCGCCGGGTCGTCCGAAGAGCCCGGCTACGGTGCTGGTATCCCCCCTGTACGGACCGCCCTTTCAGGCATTTATGCCGAGCAGTTCCACTTCGAAGCGGAGAGTGGAGTTGGGCGGGATGACGGGCGGGAAGCCGCGGGCGCCGTACGCGAAGTCGGGTGTGACGGTGAGCACCGCCTTCTGGCCGAGCGACAGCTGAGGGACCCCCTCGTCCCACCCTTTGATCACCTTGCCGACGCCGATCTGGGTCACGAACGGCGAGCCTCTGTCACGGGACGAGTCGAACTTCGTGCCGTCGAGCAAGGTGCCAACGTAGTGAATCTGCACGGTGTCCCCCTTCCCGGGGAAGGTCTTGCCGTCTCCCGGCGAAAGGGTCTCAACCGACACGCCCATGCGACCAGCCTTTCCTCGATGATGGGACCAGCCCCAGCAGACCTGCCCTGGCTGGAGCCGAGCACGCCGCCGTCACGGATCTCCGCACCCCGCGGGCAGGAACCGGGGCGTCCAGGGAAGTATGTCAGTCAGGCGAACTTACCTTCTCGACGCTCGTTCGAGCCTGCTCGTCCGACGGCCCGCCACAGCAGCCGATCAGGCCGCTTCGGTGAAGCTGCCGCGCGCCTCCTGCCGACGATCGGCCGCATTCTGGCGGGCCGCGCTCTGAGGCGAGCGGTGCGGCGCCGCCTGCCGCGCGGTGAGCGACGGAGTGGTGGGCAGCCTGGACTTCTAGATCGTTATGATGTCGATGAGGTCCTCGAGGCCGGCGAGGCCGGCGGCGTTGCGGGTGTAAACGCTGGCTTCGTGGGCGTGCGCGGTGGCCGCGATCAGCAGGTCCATCGTCCGGGCGCGCGGTTGGCGTCCGATCTCGACGACGCGAGCAGCGAGCCGGCTGTAGCTGTCAGCGACGGCATCATCGACGGGTAGCGGGTCGAACCGTCGTTGCAGTGCGCTGAGACGGGTGAGTCGGTTCGCGCGGACCTCGGAGGTCTTCGCGACCAGGACGCCGAACTGAAGCTCGGCGATGCTGATGACGCTGACCGCGAGTTCGCCGGGGATCGGCGCGACATCGGTGGCGACCAGCACGCTGGTGTCAAGGATGCCGCGGTTCACCGATCTTCCCAGGGGTCTGTGACGGTGCCGTCGACGAGGTCGCGATCACCGGGCCAGTCGGTGTCGGCCGGCAGAGCGAAGACATCCGCGAGGTCGTCCCAGCGTCGCCATGCGCGCGGGGTCATCGGGCCGAGAACGGCCGCCGGCCGGCCGGAGACGGTGATGGTCAACCGCTCGCCGGCCTGGGCGCGCCGCACCAGTTCGCTGGCGTTCTGCCGCACCTCACGAAGCCCTATCTCATTCACCTTTCCAGGATAGCACTTGTGCTACCTGCTGGCGTGGGCTGAGCTGGTTCAGGTGGTGGCTACCAGCACGTCCTCTCCGGTTGACGGGCGCAGGCCGTCGGTCCGACCGGCGAAGTAGCGCTCGGCGAGCGCGGTTCCCGACACGTGTCGGACGTCCTTGAAGCCGGCTTCGCGGGCCAGCGCCAGCATCTCGTCCGGCGTGTAGAAGCTGATGAACGGTGTGCCGGCTGCTTCCGTGGTCCCGTGACGGGTGTCCTCGAACGGGGAGACCATCTCGACGGCGGGGCCGGGACGGAACGCGTCCGCCTTCTACTGGAGAAAGCGGATGTCGGTGTCACCGGTCAGGTGCCACGACCGGTTGAGCAGAGTGCACTCGCCGACGGCACCGGGCCCGCCTGCCCGTCCTCCGATCAATGATCTGCGAGCGATATCGACGACAGGCCACTCGCAGGATCAATCTTGCTCCGCTCTCGTTGTCTTCAGCCAGCTCCGGGGGAGGAATCGAGGTTGGTCAGGATTCCGCGGTTGTCCGGGTCCGGGACGCTCGGCGGTTTCGGCGCAGGATGGTGAATGCCAGGGCTGCGAGCAGCAGTA
>NZ_CAKKTL010000232.1:0-5090 GCF_920664355.1 Protofrankia sp. CiP1_Cm_nod2 | reverse complement strand
CGGCGATGCCGATCGCGCCTGTGAGGTAGTTCCTGCTGGCTGTCGATGTTGTCTTTACGGGCGCGGGCGTACCGGGGTGACGGGGGAAGGTGACAGTGGCCTGGGCGCTCTGTTCGGTGAGTCCGCTTTTGAGGTGGATCCGTGCCTTCCACGGGCCGTCGGGTAGTTGGCTGTCGAGCACCACGGTGACCGGTTCGGTCTGGCCGGGGGCGAGGGTCGTGCCGAGCTTGGCTGGGAATGGCCGGGTGTTCAGGCCGCCGGGGCCTTCGGTGAGGGTGAGTTCGCCGCTCATGTCCAGAGCCCGGCCGCCGGTGTTGTGGACCTGCGCGGTGAGGACCGGCCGCCCGTCGGGCAGACGTTCCGGTGTCAGCGAGTCGATGGCGAAGTTAGGCGCTGGGGGCCCGCCTGGTCCGACGGCCAGATAGACCCGGACGCCGACCCGGTTGACCTCGACGATGCCTTTGTCCTGCGTGTCCTGCGTGTCCTGCGACGCGACCGTGCTGCTGGTCTCGGCCCAGATCCCGGCGTAACGCTCTCCGGGGGAGGCGTCGCGGGGGACCGTGATGGTCGCCGTGACGGGGGCGGAGGCGCCAGGCGGCAGGATCAGGGTGTCAGGGCTCAGGCTGATCCAGGTGGTCAGGTCGTTGTGAGTGTGTCCGGCGGCGACGTTGAACGTCCCGTTCTCGACCGAAGCCGCGCCCGGATAGACCGTCAGCCGTGCTTCCGAACCACTTTTGTTGGTGACTTCGATATGCCGATGGATCACGGCGCCCAGCGGCAGGTAGTCGACGATGTAGATCCGTGCCCGCGGGTTTTCCTGTTCGCTGGTCGGGGCGTCGAGCAGCCGGATGCCGATACTTCCCGGTCGGGAATCCGTGGCTCGCGCGGGTGCGGTGAGCGCACCTGTGGCCGGGATGAGGATCCCGGCCACAAGCACGGCGAGTGTGGTCAGAACACGTCGCACGGTGGATTACGCTCCGTCAGATGACCGAGTGGGTGACGACCGAGCTGTAGGTTCCGGAGATCGCCCCTGCGGGAATGGTCGCGGTAATGGTCGGATTCCACGTGGCCGTGTTGTCGCCCCCACCAGGCCATGTGGGGTTGAGCACGACCGGGTTCTGCGGGGTCGTGGAAAGCGTCAGGGGTGTGGTGATCGTCCACTGGCTGATCGGGATTCCGGTGGATGTGACGACGCCGGTGTCGTACGAGGCGGCGAGAGTGTGCGTCCCGTTTTGGAATGGTGTCGCCGAGACTGACGCGGTCCAGGACGCGGGGTCGACGCTGCGGTTGTCGGTGACCGTTACCGAGCCCAGCTGGCCGCTGAGCGTGGACGAGGTCACTGCTCCCGTGGCGAGCGTGACCGGGCCGGCCGGCACGCTGATGTCGAGCGTTCCCCCGGTCAGGTCGAAGTTTGCCGTGGTATTTCCGGATCCGGCTGCCGCGGCGGGTAGTGCGGTGGCGGTGGCCAGGACTACGGCCCCCAGGAGAGCCGTCGTGATTTTGCGCAAAGTATGCCTCACAGTGGCGATTAACTAGGTGTCCATATTTGGACGAAATTGACCCAGTCTGGGTCGCAAGTCAGAAGATATTACTCTCAGTACATGGTTGTCAACCATGAGTAGCGTAACGTGTCGTGGTGGTGTCATGGCCGGCATGACCGGCAGGTCGCGCAAGGCCGTACCACGGGGCGCTGGCGTGATCCATCTGGCTTTGACCCGCGGTGGCCATGGGGGCCATAGGGGCCGCAGGGGCCGCAGAGGCCGCAGAGGCCGCAGATGTGGACCGAGAAGCGGCACCGGAACCGGGCCACCGCTGAGTCAGGCCGGAAGGCGCGGGCTCAGGTCGGAACGCATGAGCTCGGATTGGAACGGGCCTGCCCCGTCCGGGCCTGTCCGGTCAGGTGGCCAGCAGAACGAAGACGGGGAAGGCACAGATGGCGGCGGCGGTGAGGTAGATCGCGATGTGGGCCCACAGCGGCGCCCGGCGCGTGGGCTCCAGCAGGCGCGAGATGCGTGCGATCACCGGGGCATGGATGGGGGAGGGGTGAACATGCCGGGCAGCCGGGTGGCCTGCCGTGCCACCTTGGCCGCCCTGGCCGCTACGTCCACCGCCGAGCCGCCGGTGTGCGGAGCCGGCTCGGGCTCGCAGGCCCTTGCCATGGCCGCTCGCCCGCGATGAGCGGATCATCCTGCCATGGGAGACGCCGGTGATGCCGACCGCGCCGGCCGGTACCGGGGAGCGGGCCACCCCGAGCCGGGCCAGCGCCCGGGCCAGGGTCCGGCAGCTGGTGCGGCGGGCGGCGGTGTCGTCGGCGAGCATCTCGACCAGCAGGGACACCGCGGCGGTCGCGTCGCGCGCGGGCGGGAGGAACGGGAAGGTCTGCTGCCAGGCCACGAAGGGCTGGATGACGAGGTCGTGCCGGCCGCGGGCGTGCGCCTCCTCGTGCGCGAGGACGGACTCCAGCTCGTCCTGGGCGAGCGCGGCCAGCAGCCCCCGGGAGACGACGACCCGGGTGTGACGGACGCCGGGCAGGCAGTAGGCGACCGCCACAGGATGGTCCAGGACGCGCAGCCGTCCGCGTTGGTGGATTCTTCCGGCGCAGGCGGGCAGCTCATACGGCGGCTGGCATGCCCCGGCGCTTCCCGGTTGGGCTGAGGACGCCGCTGCCGTGTCGTGATCGCGATGGCCCTGGCCGGCGAGGTCGACCAGATGGCGGTGGCGGCGGCGATGCCGCAGGGTCTGCGCGGTGGACAGGGCGAGGACGCCGAACAGCCGGGCTGCCAGCGCGGACGCCGCCCCGAGCCCGATCACGTTGATCCAGCCGAGCCCGGCGAGAGGCTCGCCGGCGGCCACGTGGCCGGCGTGGTCGAGCACGCCCAGCGGCAGGTCGGTGGAAAGCGGCGCGAACGTGAACGCGATCACCGCGAGCAGCGCCGACACCCCGCCGGCAAGGCCGATCGCCTGCCACAGCACGATCGCGGATCGTGGGCAGCGGGACGGCCAGCGCGCCCTGGCGAGCAGTCGGGGAACGGGCCATGCGAGCACGCCTGCGAACAGAGCGAGAATGGCCGCGGTCGTCATAGCGGGTGAACAGTACCTCTGCCCGCGGACAGAGGTTCGGTTTGAGCGTGTGTCGCGTCCGGTACGGCGTCCGGTGCAGAGGTCACGAGCCGGTGGCCTCCGGGCTCGAGGCCTGCGCACCCGCGATCTCCGACACGGCGGCCGTGACGCGGGTGCTCCCGGCGCCGACGCGTTCTGGCACGTCGGAGAGGCCTTCAGCGGCCTCCGCGCCGGTTGCCCCGCCGAGGGCACCGATGGCGAGGCCGTCCGCGGCGGTGGTGACGGCGGCCGGACGGGCCGAGGTGAGACCGGTCGGGATGAGACCGGTCGGGATGAGATCGGCCTCGGTGGCGGCCGCCTCGTCGCGTCCGGCCGCGGCATCCGGCGGCGGGGCGAGGGCCCGGCGCAGGATCTCGGCCTCGGCCGGGGAGACGGAGCCGACGAAGCGCACCAGCGCCGAGCCGCGGTCCTCGGTGGTGTCCAGGGCGGCGAGCATGGCCTCGGCGACAACGGCGTCCCGGCTGCTTGACGCCCGGTAGCGGTGCGCGCGCTCCGCGCGTTCCCGCTGGACGAAGCCCTTGCGCTCGAGGCGCTCGAGCACCGTGAGGACCGTGGTGTAGGCGAGGTTGCGTTCGTGGTCGAGCCGGGCCGCTACTTCGCGCGCGGTCAGCCAGACGTCGACGTCCCACAGCACGTCCATGACTGACCGCTCAAGGTCACCAAGACGCGCCATGTATCTCACTGTACGACGCGCCACGAAGTTCTGTGCCCCCATCGGGAGTCCGGGTGTGACCTGCTGCCGGTGGCGGGTGCCGCTGGCGGACGTCTCGTATTCTACAAAGCGTAGAAGTTTGACAGAACGTAGAAGATCTTTCGAGATGCTCTCTCGCTCGCGTGGGCTCCGGGTGGGCGTCGTGGGACGGGAGGCAGGAGGGATCGTGCATGATCCTCGCCGCGTCCACAGATCTTGCTCGTGGCCAGACGGCTTTCTCGCTGGCTTTCCACATCTGTTTCGCCGTCTTCGGGGTGGGCCTGCCCTGGCTGCTGCTGTACACCGAACGCCGCTGGATCCGCACGGGTGACCCGGTCTGGCTCGCCCTCACCCGTAAGTGGGCGCGGGCGTTCGCCGTGCTGTTCGCGGTCGGCGCGGTGTCGGGGACGGTGCTGTCCTTCGAGTTCGGCCTGCTGTGGCCGGCGTTCATGGCCCGCTACGGAGGAGCGCTCGGCCTGTCGTTCACGCTCGAGGGCTTCGCGTTCTTCATCGAGGCGATCTTCATCGGCCTGTACCTGTACGGCTGGAAGCGGCTGTCCCCGCGGGCGCACTGGCTGACGATGGTCCCGATCGCCGTCGCGGGCACCCTGTCCACCCTGTTCATCATCACCGCGAACGCGTGGATGAACGTCCCGCGCGGCGTGCGCGAGGCCGGCGGGCGGGTCGTCAGCGCGGAGCCGCTCGCGCCCTTCCTGTCCCCGGCTACCCCGGCACAGGTGATCCACATGCTGCTCGCGGCGCTGATGTGCACCGGCGGCGCTGTCGCCGGGGTGTACGCGGCCGGGATGCTGCGCGGCCGCCGGGACGCCTACCATCGCCGCGGCCTGCGGGTCGGCCTGGTCACGGTGCTCGCCTGCGCCCCGCTGCAGGCGGTCGTCGGGGACTGGGCGGCGCGCGTGGTCGCGGACCGGCAGCCGCTGAAGCTGGCCGCGATGGAGGCCCTGTACCAGACGCGGTCACACGCGCCGCTGACCCTCGGCGGCATCTACGACGACGCCACCGGCGAGGTCCGGCACGGCATCGAGATCCCCGGCCTGCTGTCACTGATGACCGGCTGGAGCCGGGACCACGTGGTGACGGGCCTTGTGGCCGTCCCACCCGCGCAGCGCCCGAACGCCCTGATCGTCCACCTTGCCTTCGACACGATGGTGGCCCTCGGGACGGCGCTCGTCGGGCTGGCCGTGGCCGTGGCGGTGGTGGCGGCGCGCCGCCGGTGGCGCGGCGTCCGCCCGGCGCTGCCGACCGGCCGGGGCTGGCT
>NZ_CAKKTL010000231.1:5293-8838 GCF_920664355.1 Protofrankia sp. CiP1_Cm_nod2 | reverse complement strand
CGGCTGCCGCTCCCGCCCCGCCGGCGCCCGCCCCGGAGCCGGGCCTGGGCACGGGCCCGGGTGGGCCGGCGTCCGGCTGGCAGGGAGCGCATGGCTCCCGCCAGGAGATCGGCGTCCATCCGTGGACGTGGTCGCGCAACCGCCGTATCTCGCTGATCAGTGCCGCCAGCGGCGCGTCCAGGAGCGCCACGCCCGAAGTGATCAGATCCCGCATCGCCACAGGATCCGCTTCGGCCATCCATAAAGGCTACCCCATGACAGCCGTGGCGGGTCTTGCCGTTGTCCGACTGGTGGTGCACTCTCCTTCCATGACTGGTTGACCAGTGAGTACTGGAGGCGCCAATGTCGCAACAACGCTCCGAAGAGACCCACCACAGCCTTATCGAACGAATTCCCAGAATCACCGGACACGACGTCGGCCACTGGCTGGGATGTCTGGATCGCGGGCCTGGTCTCCTGCGCTTCTCCGAGCGCGTGAACTGGCTACGGGACGAGCACGGGCTCCCGCACTGCTATGCGGCGGCTGTGGTCCACGAAGCGGATCTGCGCAGGCGCGCCATCCGGACCTGACCCGATATACCCCTCTTCACCCGATAAACCTTCTTCGCCCGACCGGCCCGGTACGGCCCATGTGCGTCGCAGCCCCACGAAGCTCCGGGCCCTGGTCGCCCTCCCCCCTCGGCGACGAGTGCAGGAGCACTCGGCACGGTGCCACCGGGCCGGCCGGGCGAGAATCAGCCCATGGACATCGAAGCGGCCCGGGACTACGTCCGGGACAACCATCGGGCCGTCCTCGCCACCTTCCGGCGGGACGGGACTCCGCAGCTGTCACCGGTCACCGTCGGCGTCGACACCGACGGCAGACTCGTCATCAGCAGCAGGGAGACCGCCTACAAGGTCCGCAATCTCCATCGCGACCCGCGGGCCGGGCTGTGCGTCTTCCCCGACGCCTTCTTCGGGCCGTGGATCCAGGTGCGGGGCCGCGCACGGATCATCTCGCTCCCGGATGCCATGGAGCCTCTCGTCGACTACTACCGCACGCTGTCAGGCGAGCACCCGGACTGGGAGGACTATCGCGCCGCCATGGTCCGCGACCAGCGCTGCCTGATCAGCATCGAGATCGAGCACGCCGGCCCCGACCGCTCCGGGTGAGCGGCGGGGCGGCACCCGCCCACGACGACAGACCCAGCGGTCCAGCCGGTCAGCCGCGCAGCTTCGACAGCAGCCTGAGCATCTCCAGGTACACCCAGACAAATCCGACGAGCAGCCCGAATCCGGCTCGCCAGGCCTCCGCACGGGGAGCGCCAGCGGCGATCGCACGCTCGATGTAGTCGAAGTCGAGGATGAACTGCAGGCTCGCGACCACGAGCACAGCAAGGCTGAACAGGATGCCGAGCGGGGACGCGTCATTGATGATCGGCAGATGGCTGCCCGACACCGCTCTGACCACCAGGTCGGTCAGGCCAAGCATGACCACGCCGAGCAACGACCCGTAGACGACCCGGGCCATCCGCTCGGTCGCGCGCAGCCGGCGGCTGCGATAGGCCACCAGCATTGCCACGAAGACCACCGCGGTCCCGAGCAGCGCCTGCAGCACGATCCCGTGGAAGGCGTCCTCGTAGAACCGGGAGACCGCGCCCACGAACAGGCCCTCGAGCGCGGCGAAGAGCACGATCAGCGCGGGCCGCAGCCGCCGGCTGAAAGAGATCACCAGGGACAGTGCGAGCGCGGCGAACATCGCGGTGAAGCCGACCGCGGGGGTGGTCGGGGCGATCGCCCAGCCGACCGCCCCGGTGACGGCCATCACCGCGAACAGGCCCAGGGTGTGGACGACGACGTCGTCGACGGTCAGCCCGCTGGGCGCCCGGTACAGCCCGGCGAGCTGCTCCGGTGTCGGGGTGGGCGGGACTCCCCCGCCCGGCGGCGCGTACCCACCGGGGCCGTACCCGGAGGAGGACGGCGCCGACCAGCCGGCGAAGCCACGCCGGCTGAACACCGGATTCGACGAGCGCATCTCGGCCATCAGGACACGACTCCTTCCGCCGCCCGCGTCCAACCGGGCGTATAGATCGCAACTGCCGCCGGGCTCGGCCGACCGCGCCGCCCACCGCGTGGATCAACATCTGGATCCACAAAGTGGATCAGCGGGGACGCGGGCGATCGGCACGCTCGATCGACGAACCTGTCGGAATACAGAGTAGAACGCCGCGGACGGAGGCTGTACCCATAGTCCCGTGAACGACCACCGGACGGCGCCGGATGGCGCCGGAGCGGCCCGCAAGATCGCTCGAAGCCTTCGCCGACATGATCGCGAAACTCGTGGCGACAACCGCCGGCACCGGACGGCGACCAGCATGAGGAAGGGTCACGTGTCAATGACGATGAGACATTCGGGCGAATAGCCCGCTGGCATGACCGAGCGCCGGCCGGAATGATCCGGCCGGCGGCCACGGAACAGATCTGAATGTGCCGGTGGTCGGAGTCGAACCGACACTCGAGCTGTTTTTAGGACAGCCTCCTCTGCCTGTTGGGATACACCGGCTCGGCTACATCGGAGATGTTTCTACCACGCTACGTAGGATTTGTGAAAGAGACAACATGAAGAAAGTATGGGAAGTAACCAGAACCTCCTGATCCGTAACCTGTCGTGACGCTCGCACCCAACTCGCCTACCGAAGGTGCGCGATCAATCACAGTATGACCGACTGGCAATACGGCCAGCGTGGCAGCGGAGCTACGCGGAGGGGAGCGGGGCCGTCCCGGCCCACGGCGAGGCACCCCGGGCCGGACGCTGGGCCAGGGAGCACGGCGGGCAAGGGAACCCGACGGGCAAGGGAACGACGCTGGGCAAGGGAACCCGGCTCGCGCCCGGCCACGGGCGGGCCGGCTCCCGCCGGGTGCCGGGCCGGCGAACTGGTGGCCGGCTGACCGTGGGCGCGCTCAGCCGGCGTCCCACCAGGCGGGCCCGCCCACGGCCGGCCGGGTGAGGTGGCACCAGCCGGCGGCTGCGGCGGGCGCGCTTTCCCGTCTCCCTGCCGGTCAGCTCTCGCCGAGGCCAGCCGGACAGCGACGCTCCTGGCCGCCGGCCGGGCAGCGCGCCGCCCATGCCTCCCGCGCCCGCGTCTCCCCGGTGGGCGGTGGCCGCCGCGGCCACCGGCCCCGCGGGACACCTCCGCCGGCCCACGACCTCCACGGCACCGGGCTCTGCGCACGCAGGACCAGGCCCGGCGGGACACCTCCGCCAGCCCACGACCGCACCGAGCGGATCTCCCGTGGCCGCCGGCGCCGCGCAGGACAGCCGCTCACGAAAATGCCCGCCATAGTCACCTACGGCGGGCATTCGATGTTAAAGCGTCATAAATAAGGCGACCGCGGACCGGATGATTCACCCTGCCCCCGAACGGGAACAGCCGCGGCCCGAATGCGCGATCAGCCGATGATGTCCGGACGGGCGGATCGCGCGGCGGCTGGCGGTCACCGGAAGCGGGCGACAATATCCATATCCGCCATGTCCGTCATATCCGCTGGAGTGCGCGACGGGCGTG
>NZ_CAKKTL010000231.1:1432-4784 GCF_920664355.1 Protofrankia sp. CiP1_Cm_nod2 | reverse complement strand
GACACCGTGGACGTCGACACCATGAGCCGCGGCAACCGAGCGCCGTGGCCGGCACCCGCCCCGTCACGGCCGACGGTCCGGCCGCCCCGAACGGGAGCCATCGCCGCCGGGGCGGGGAGCCATACCGTCGCGGCGGCTGCGACCGTCGCGACCGGGGATGCCGTCACGACCGGGGAGGCCGGGGAGGCCCTACCGTCGGGTACGCTGCCGACCGGTTCGCGGGCCGTACAGGACACCCCTGTGCCCGGGAAACCCCGCTGCCATGGCCGGCAGCCCGCGCTCCCGCGGCCTGGGACCTGCGCCGTCCCGACGCGATGGCACGGATAGTGATGGAAACGTGACGATCTGCGGGCGGTGACACGCGAAGAACCATGAAGAACGGCTAGTTACCGTACGTTACGAGCTGGTTGCTCCTGTCCTCTCCTGCTCTCGGTCGTTCCCCGTCAGGCCAGCGGTGTTCCCCCGGGGGTCTTGGCCGGCCCCGCGCTCCTGGCGGGCGCGGGCGACTTGCGGGCGGCCGAGGCGGAACCGTTCGTCTCCGTCCCTCCCGTCGCCTCCGCCCGTCCCGCCGGCTTCCCGGCAAGCGCGGGCTGCTGGGCGGCCGCCTCCGGCGCCGCCACCGCCGGAGCGCCCGCCGGGCTCGCGGCCGCGCGGAAGCTCGCCCTGGGGTCAGCGAAGGATCCCAGCGAGACGATCTCCCGCCGGAAGAACAGCGACAGCGTCCAGTCCGCGAGCACCCGCGCCTTGCGGTTGAAGGTCGGCACCCGGCTGAGGTGGTAGGTACGGTGCATCAGCCACGCGGGCCAGCCGCGCAGCTTCATCCCGTACACGTCCGCCACGCCCTTGTGCAGGCCGAGCGACGCGACGCTCCCGGCGTACTTGTGCTCGTACGGCGCGATCGGCTCGGCGCGGAGATCGGCGAGAATGTTGTCCGCCAGCACCTTGGCCTGACGGACGGCGTGCTGGGCGGACGGACCGGTCGTCGCGCCCTCCCCCTTGGTGAGGTCGGGCACCGCGGCGCAGTCACCCGCCGTCCATGCCTGCTCGACGCCGTCCACCTGCAGGAAAGCGGTCGCCCTGATCCGGCCCCGCTCGTCGAGCGGGAGATCGGTGTTGGCGAGCAGCGGATGGGCCTTGACCCCGGCGGTCCAGACGATGGTCTCGGCGTCGAACTCCTCACCGCTGTCGAGCACCACATGACCGTCCACAAGGCTTTTCACCCGGGTATTGATTTTCATCTCGATACCACGGTGCTCAAGCTGCTTCAACGTGTACAGGCCCATCGCCGGCGAAACCTCCGGCAGCACCCGCCCGCTCGCCTCCACCATCACCCAGCGCATGTCCGACGGCGACAGCTCAGGATAGAACCTGCAGGCGTCCCGGGCCATGTCCTCAAGCTCGGCTATCGCCTCGATACCCGCGAACCCGCCGCCGATGAATACAAATGTCAGCGCGCGGCGCCGGAGCTGCGGGTCGGTACTGGACGCCGCGACGTCCATTCGTTCGATGACCTTGTTCCGAATGTGGATCGCCTCGGCCACGCTCTTGAAGCCGATGCCCAGCTCCGCGAGACCCGGGATGGGCAGCGTCCGGGCGACCGACCCGGGACAGGCGACCAGGATGTCGTAGTGGAGCTCATGCGGCGCGCCCTGATTTGGCGCAATATAGGCGACCCGCTGGGCATGGTTGACCCCGGTCACGCTGCCGCTGACCACACGGCAACCATTCAGCACCCTACGTAGTGGTACGACGACGTGTCGTGGCTCGAGGTTTCCGGCCGCCGCTTCGGGAAGAAACGGCTGATATGTCATGTACGAGTTGGGCTCGACCACCGTCACGGTCGCCTCGCCCTGACGAAGGCGACGCTGAAGACGCAAAGCCGTGTACATACCGACGTAACCGCCACCCACAACAAGGATGTGCGGAGGTTGTCCAAAGCTCATACAAAAAAGGTACTCGCCACCACGCGACCATGCCCCCGGATACGGCGCCGGTGGACGACGGACTCACGTGACGTACAACACGCGGAGATCAACTCGGCGACGTGTACATCGACGGTGGTTCAGTTATTTATCACTGACCGCGCCGCTTACCCTCGCCGCGGCACCGAGCACAGAGTCGATCATCTCGGCGGTGACCCGCCCGGTGAACGTGTTCTGCTGGCTGGGATGGTAGCAGCCGAAGACAACCAGCCCCGCTCGATGTTCGGTGACGCCCCCGTCAGCGCCATCTCGTTCGGTGACGCCTTGCGCTGTGACATCTCGTTCAGTGACATCTCGTTCAGTGACATCTCGTTGGGAGACATCTCGTTGGGAGACGGCTTCTCCAGATGCGGCTTCTCCAGATGCGGCTTCCGCGGAGGCGGCTCGCCGCACCGGGCCGGCCGGCGGGCGTGTGGGGCCCGGCGCGGGAACATCCGCGAGAACGACCCGACGGCCGTGCCCGAACGCCGGCCGTGGCGACGGCAGCGGATGACCGGCCCGCTCCAGCGCGGGCCACAGCGCCGTCCAGGCGAACCCGCCGAGCACGACGACCGCACGCAGCGTCGGCCGCAACAGTTCAAGATCGCGAATCAGCCATCCCCGGCAGGTGTCCCGTTCCAGGGTGGTCGGCTTGTTCGCCGGTGGGGCGCAGCGCACCGCGGCCACGATACGAGTGGAGATCAGACGCTGGCCGTCACCGGCCGACACCGAGGTCGGCAACCGCGCAAGCCCGACCCGGTGCAGGGAGGCGAACAGCCAGTCACCGCTGCGGTCCCCTGTGAAGATCCGTCCAGTGCGGTTGCCGCCGTGCGCCGCCGGTGCCAGACCGACGACGAGCACCCGGGCGTCCTCGGGGCCGAAGGACGGGACCGGCCGCCCCCAGTAACGCTCCCGCGCGAAAGCGGCCCGCCGCTGCCGGGCGACCTCCTCCCGCCAGCCCACCAGCCGGGGACAGGCCCGGCACACCGACATCCTGGCGTCGAGCTCGGCGGTGTCGCCCGCGGAGACAGCGAGCCGCCCGACATCACCCGGCGTGACCGCTACCGGGGTCACCGCCGAGGCGGGATCCCCCGGCCAGCCCGACCCCGGCGCGACCGGACGCCGGTCGCCGACACCACCGACACCGCCCTCGCCACCCTCGCCACCCTCGCCACCAGCGGATCCACCGTCGGCATCAGCGAGGCCAGCAGCACCACCAGCGAAACGAGCGGCATCGTCGGCATCGTCGGCATCGCCACCAGCGGCTGTGCCGGCGCCACCAGCGGCTGTGCCGGCTCCGGCGGCGGCACCGTCGACCGCGGCGTCAAGGACCCATACGGCGTCATGGAGTTCACCCATCGCACCCCGAGCCTAGAACGCCGGTCAAGTAA
>NZ_CAKKTL010000231.1:0-1145 GCF_920664355.1 Protofrankia sp. CiP1_Cm_nod2 | reverse complement strand
AGAGCCTCAGCCAGACACCGCGAGCCCGGCCCGGAATCGATCAAGAACTAGTGATCGGATATCAACGGATCACGGGAACACGTGGCTGCTGTAGAAGTCCCTCTGTAGACGTCCCTTGGTTCTGTCTGTCAAGCGGCGGTGGCCCGTGATCCGGCCGCGGTGGCCCGTGGGCCTCGGTCAGGCCGGCGGTGGGTGTGCGCGGGCGAGGTGGTCACGGGGCGAGCAGCGACAGGGCGATACCATCGAGGATGTCGTGCTCGCTCGCGATCACGCTGGTCGCGCCGACCCGCTCGACCAGCGTCCGCAGCACCAGAGCCCCCGCAACGATCACGTCCACCCGGCCGGGATGCATCACCGGGAGAGCCGCTCGTTGCGCGTGCGACATCGTCGCCAACCGGTCGGCCACCGCGGCGACGTCCGACGCAGCCGTCACGGAAAGGTGAATCCGGTCGGGGTCGTAGCCGGGCAGGTCCGCGGCGAGGGCGGCCACCGTCGTCACCGTCCCGGCGACCCCGACGAGGGTCGCGGCCGAGCGGATGGCCACGGTCCGCTCGGCCAGGTCGAACGCCGCGTGGGCGTCGGCGACCACCGCCGCGAGCTGCGCGGGCGTGGGCGGGTCGTCGTGCAGGTGCCGTTCGGCCAGCCGCACGCAGCCGACGTTCACCGACTTCGCCGCGTGCACCCGTGCGGCGTCCCCGAGAACCAGCTCGGTCGACCCGCCGCCGATGTCGGCCACGACGAACGGCTCGGGATGGCCGCGCAGCTCACCGGTGGCACCGGCGTAGGACAGCGCGGCCTCCTCGTCACCGGTGATCACCTCCGGTTCGACGCCGAGGATCGCGCGGACGCCCGCCACCAGGGCGTCCCGGTTGCGGGCGTCCCTGGTCGCGCTGGTGGCGACCATCCGCACCCTGGACGCGCCGAGCCGGTCGATCTCCACGGCGTATGCGCGCAGCGCCGCGAACGTCCGCGCCAGCGCCTCGGGGGACAGCTCGCCGGTACGGTCGACGCCGGCGCCCAGCCGGACGATCTCCATGCGACGGGCCAGGTCCCGCAGCCGGGGGGCCGCGGCGGCCGCTCGCCGGCCGCCCGTGCCGCCCGTGCCGCCCGTGCCGCCCGTGCCCTCGGCATGATCCGCGCTGGGG
>NZ_CAKKTL010000230.1:0-8067 GCF_920664355.1 Protofrankia sp. CiP1_Cm_nod2 | reverse complement strand
CGGTTCGGTGTCGACGCTCTGCAAACAGGTGATCGTGACGAGGCGGCGCGGTTCTTCACGACGGCGGCGGAGATCCGGCGGATGCTTCATCGCCGAGAACCTGATCGTGTCGATCTCGCCGAAGAGCTGGCTGTCACGTTGGCTTTCCTCGGCGCAACGGCGACCGAGGACGACGGTCGGAGCGAGATCGCAGAGGAGATACACGCGCTGCTGGGGCCGTTCGACGAACGAGGTGTCCTCACCCCGAAGGGCCGTGGCGTACTCGACTGGATACAAGACTGGTAGCAGCTCACCGGCTCCGGGTATGGAGACCACAGATGGCCTCGTCCCGCTCTGGGTGAGGGTCGGGTGGCCCGGGAAGCGAAGCGACCCCATACTGTCTCCCGGCTGCCCGCTGGCGTGCCCCCTGCTCTTTTTTCGTCTGCCGCTGGCGTGCCCGCTGGCGGTCTCCGGTGGTCACCGGGCCGTGCATCCGGAACGCACTCGGATGGTCGGCGAAGCTGACCGCGGAACGGAACCAGCAGCGCGAATCCATGCCGCTCGGTACGGCGTGGATTCGCCCGACCGGCGACGCTCAGCCTGAACGGCGTACCCACGGCTTACCCTGACGGTTCGCCCTGCTTGCCGTTCCTGCCCTGGGTTCTGTGCGGCGGCGGGGTGCGACGCGCCCGGCGAGCACGGCGCGGCAGCGCCGCGCGCAGCCGGTTGCGGGGCGCGGACCGCCACCGGCTTGATCCTAAAACGGCTAATTCGGCAGTCCACGGGACTTGGCTGACGCCGGGGCTGGGTGTACGTACCGTCGTGTGGGTGGATGTAGCGGCTGCTGAGCGGTTGGCGAGCGAGCTTCTTGCGCCTTTGGGTGACCGGTGGGCTCATGTGCAGGCAGTTGCTGCCCGTGCCCGGGAAGCGGCGGTGGCGGTGGAGCCTGAGGAACGGGACCTGTTGGTCACCGCGGCTTGGCTGCATGACATCGGCTATGCCCCGGCGGTGGGGCTGCTGCGGTTCCATCCGGTGGACGGTGCCCGGTTCTTCCAACAGCGTCCGGACGTCTCCCGTCGGTTGTGCGCGTTGGTGGCGCATCACTCCTGTGCCCGGATCGAAGCCGAGGAACGCGGCCTGTCCGACGTGCTGGCCTCCTGGGAGCTGGAGGAGTCGCCGGTGATGGACGCCCTGGTGTTCGCGGACATGACGACCGGTCCGAAGGGGCAGCGGTTCACCTTCGCCGAACGGGTGGAGGAGATTTTCTCCCGGTACGAGGAGGGTTCGGTGGTGCATCGCTCGATCGCGCGTGCTCGTCCGCTGCTGGGGGCTTCGATCGATCGGACGTTGCACCGTCTGGGGGTGGCTGGTCAGCCGATGTAGGGCGTGGGGCGGCCTTCGAGGTAGTGGCCGATCCGTAGCCGCATGGACGGGTGGATGTTCAGCTTGTCGAGGTCGGCGGGGGCGACGAACTGGACTTCCTTCGTCTCGCTGGACGTGCGTAGGGTGCCGCCGAGCATGCGGGTGGTGAAGCACAGGGAGAACTGCTGGCGGACCTCGCCGTCGTCGTAGGCCAGGACGTGCCGGGGGTTGGTGTACACGCCGATCAGGCCGGTGACCTCGATGTCGATACCGGTTTCCTCTTTGGTTTCCCGGACGGCGGCGTCCGCGATCGACTCGCCGAGGTCCATGCCTCCGCCGGGTAGCGCCCACAGGTCGTTGTCGGTCTTGTGGACCATGAGGATCCGCCCGTCGGGGTCGGTGACGACCGCGGTGACCGAGGGGACGACGCTGTTGGCTTGGGGGGCGTTCGGGTCGTTGAAGTAGTCGATCCGTGCCAAGAGTTATCAGGCTCCTTCGGTGGTGGCCCAGACGCGCTCGAACCCGGCGGCGTAGTGGTCGAACAGGCTGCCTCCGGCGGTCTGGCGCAGGTGCAGCACGGGAGAGTGCGCGGCCGGGGCGCCGTAGACGTGGGTGTTCACAAGCATCTCGTTGTCGAACCGGTAGATCGAGTTGTACAGGGTCGTGCTGTGGAGCCGTAGATCGATGCCGGGGACGTCGCGCAGGCCGGACAGGTAGGTGAGGGTCATCCGGGCGCGGGCGGCGAGGTTGTCACCGATGCCTTCCTCAGCGCCGCGCAGAGCTACCGCGTCGGACGTGGGGTCGCCGAGCACGTAGCGGATCTTCACGCCGTTGGCGGCCTTCGCGCGCAGGAGTGGGACGAGATCGGCGTGTCCGTCGGGAAGGAACAGGCCGGCGATCACGAGGATGTCCACGGTGTCCTGGGCGTGGTTGAGCAGCGCCCGCCACATCTCACCGGGGACGGTGCCACGGTTGGGGTAGATCCGTACGACCTCGGGGACGAGTTCGGTCGGCAGGGGCCGGGCGGGTGCATCCTGGCCATCCAGCCGCCGGGCGTCCGGTTTTTCGGCAAGCCCGAGCGGGGTCCGGGGGATCCCGAGACCGTTGGCGAGACGCTCGAACAGTTCCAGGCTGGTGACCCGTCGGCGGCCACTCTGGATCTCGCTGACGTGGGACTGCGGGATCTCACAGGCGCCCGCGATCTGGGTCTGTGTCGCGCCGGTGTACTTCCGGTAGATGGCCAGGACGACGGCCATGTCCCGGCCGCTGATCGCTTCGGCCATGTCGGGCCGCTCCCACAGCCCTTCGGGTGCGGGGGGTAGCGGACGGCGTCCGGTTCCCATGGGGGCCTCCCGATGGCCTGCACGCAAACGGTACGAACGCTCATCGAACGACACGACTATACGGCCAGTGGATAGATCGTGGGGTGTTCGGCGTATACGGCCTGGGACTTTCGGCGACATCCGCGCGCTCGGCACAGTCGTTCGCAGCCGGCCCGGTCCCGCGTTGAGAGACCTTGCCCGCGGGACCGGGCCGGCATCCAACCGACGATGCGGACGGGACGGTGAAGCCGGTGACGGTGACCAGCAGCAGGATGAGAAACGGTGCGGAGGACAGCGGTATGGACACCCGGACGCCGCTGTTGTGGGGTGTCGTGCGGTTCGAGCCGGGAGCGGAACGCCGCGTCCGCGACACAATGATCACATTTGATTCGGCGGCGTCGGCGGACCTGTTCGCCATCGAGAACGGCTGGCACGACTACCAGGTCACGCCGCTGTTCTTCTTCGTGGAGAACGTCTCCCAGCAGGTGGGGAGTCGTCGCCAGCTCGAGGCAGCACTCGCGCGTGCCGCGCGGCGGCCCGGGCCGCGGTGACCACCGACGCCGACGACGCGGACCGTCCCTCCGACGACGCGCAGTCGCCGAACGGCGGAGAGTCGCTGTTCCTTGCTGGCGCGGGGGAGTGGGTTGTCACGCTTACGCCGTCCATGCGGCCGGCGGAACTGATCCGGATGTTGCGGACGCTTCCGGAGACCGCCGAGTTCGTCGAGTCGTTCGGCGACGTCGACCTACTTCTGATCTTCCAGTTAGCGCAACGATATGCAGGCGGCTCGGTATAGCCTGTGCTGCATCGGAGGGCCCGGGGTAGTGACAGTACCCCGGGCCCTCTTCGAGAGATCAGCGAAGCTACTTGCTCTTCTTCGCCTTGCTGCTCTTGGTCACCCGTTCGACAACAGTTGTCTTCGGGTGCCGGACGGCCGTCTTTGCCGTCACGAACCGGCCAGTGACCGCGCTCCGGGCGCGGGTGCTTGCGCTCTTCGAAGCCATTGGATCTTCACCTCCTCCCATACTCGACGCTCTGTCACCATCTTGCAGATCATCGACGTCGCAACCTGCTGGTGGCTTATGCGTATGGATCTACAAGATGTTGTGGTCACGATAGATCCTCGTACCAACTTCTGGCAAATGTCCGGCGCGTCGAAAGTTTTTGATCTTTGATCGTGTTGCGGGCGGCACGGAAGTAGATCGTTAATGCTGATGGTCGCAGCGGGTGCGGCGCGGCCGTGGGGAAGGGCTGGAACCATGCGGGGAGGACTCCGTGAGGTTCCAGCCCTTCCGCATTTCACAGGCCGCACGTGCTGAGGTGCCGCTCGATGAGGGCGAGACGCTGATCCATCCGCCGGAGATGGCCTTCGATCGCGTCGAGGCGTGCCACGACCCAGCGGTCCGCCGGGGACGCGGTCCGGTCGGTGTCGTCGTCCGCCTGGTCGCCGAGCAGGACCCGGATCAGATGGTCGTCCGGCCAGTCCAGCGCGCGGGCCACCGCGGACAGGGTGGTGTTCTGGACCCGCCGGGAGTGCCGGCCGTGCTGGAGCTGTCGCAGGGTGGCCACGGACACCCCGGACGCGGTCGCGAGGGCCTGTTGTCCGATGCGGCGGGCGGCCATGCGGGCGTTGAGCGCGTCGGCGACGGCCTGCCAGTTCTCACCCTCAACCCGGCCGCGTGCCGTGTACGGCGGGACACCGTCCTTGTTTGTCACCTGTCAAAAATAACTGTGGGGCAAACGGGTGTCGACATTCCAACCGGCCGGGGTATGGATTTCATACGGTGTGGATATACATAGGCGTGATATCGCTTGGCAAGCGGTTCCTGAGCGCCTCATTGTGGATGCTGTCCGGGACGCGGCGTCCCGCCGGAACCCGGACCTGATCCCTGTGGAGGTGGGTGACGGTGGCGCTGCCGCGACGGATTCCGGTGCGGTTCGAGGACGTGTTCCCGCACGGCGCGTTCGTGCTCGGAGTGGAGGCCGCTCGCGACTTCGTGAAGGCGCAGGCGGGTGAGGCCGACGTCCAGGAGCGTGACAAGGACACCGGAGAGCTGCTGTGGACGGTACGGGTCATGGACCCCGACCCGACCACGCGTGCCGGCTCGGCGGAAGTGAAGGTGAAGATGGCGGCGGCGGTGATGCCGGTGGCGCCGGAACCGTTGGCGGGCACGATGCTGCGGCCGGTGGAGTTCATCGGGTTGACGGTGATGCCGTGGGTGAACAGCAACGGGTCGCGGGCGGTGCAGGCGTTCGCCTACCGGGCGACGGGCCTGCGTGCCCCGCGGGCGATCACGGGGAAGGCGGCGGCATGAAGCTCCCGGCCCACGCCCCGGCTGACAGCGGTGAACCGGGCTCGTCGTTGCATCTGGGGCTTTACGTCGGCGGGGACTGGACAGTGTCGTGTCACCGCTACCCGGACCGGGCACCGATTCTCGGGATCGACACCCGTACGGCGTACCTCACACTGTCGGTCCGGGATCGGACGGTGACCGCGGGGCATCTGGAGTTCGCTCACGCGCTGGTCCAGGCCGCCAATGACTATCTGTTGGAATGCGAGCGGCTGATGCTGGAGGCCGCCGACGCAGGCCCGGACGAGGGGCCCGCGGCCGCGGCATGACCGCCTCCGGCGGATTTCCTGCCCGCCGGATTCTTTTCCTCTGATTCTTCTTTCTGCAAGGTGGATGTGATCTGTCATGGCAAAAATCAACGGGTCGCGGCCGTTTCCCGAGATGCCGACCCGTAATCCGAAGGTCGACGTGCCGCTGTGGGCACTGCTCGTCGGGCTGGCGGGCAAGATTCTGTGGCATCTGCTGCGGTGGCTGGCCCGCCGGCCGGTGACCGTCGCCGTGGTCGCCACCATTATGATGATCAATCACAGGTATGGGATGACAGGTCTTGGTATGGCCTCGGGCGGACTGGTCCTCGTCGCCGCGGTGTGGTGGCGGCTGCACCGCCGATCGTTCTCCTGGCTGGCCTGGTGGGTGATCGGCCGGCTGCGGCTGGGGTTGGTCTATCGGCGACGGTGGCGGCCGGTCCTGGTTCACACAGGGCTGGCGATCCGGGAGCCGACCTCGACCGGGGACCGGGTGGCGTTCGCCGAGACCTTCCCCCGCATCCGACGGATCCGCTGCACCCGCTGGGCTGATCGGCTGCGCGTCGAACTGCTCTACGGGCAGACGCCGCAGCAGTGGGCGGAACAGGCCGAAGCGTTGCGGCAGGCGTTCTGCGCCCAGGGCTGCCGGGTACGGGCCGACCGGCGGGTCGGGTTCGTCTGGGTGGAGTTCATCCGCCGGGATCCACTGGCCCTCCCGATCCTCCCGGCCGACCTTGACGGCGACGGTGACGGTGACCGCTCCGACCACGGGGACAGCGACCCGGTGGACGTGGACGCGGTCACCGTCGGACGACGCGAGGACGGCGACCCGTGGCGGTTGCCGGTGCGTGGCACTCATGTGCTGGTCGCCGGGGCCACCGGGTCGGGGAAGGGCTCGGTCCTCTGGTCGGTCATCCGCGGCCTGGCGCCGGCGGTGCGCGCCGGGCTGGTGGAACTGTGGGTGTGCGACCCGAAGGGCGGGATGGAACTGGCCTTCGGCGAGGCGCTGTTCACCCGGTTCGCCGTCGACACGGCCGGCATCGCCGACCTTCTCGACGACGCGGTCACGGAGATGCAGAACCGGGCGGCCGAACTCCGCGGGGTCTCCCGGCTGCACGCGCCCACCGTCGGTGAGCCGCTGATCGTCGTGCTGGTCGACGAGATCGCATCCCTGACCGCGTATGTCACCGACCGGGAGTTGAAGAAGCGGATCGGCGCGTCCCTGCCGCTGCTGCTCTCGCAGGGCCGGGCACCCGGGGTGGTCGTGGTGGCGGCGGTGCAGGACCCGCGCAAGGAGGTGCTGTCCTTCCGGGACCTGTTCCCGGTGCGGGTGGCGCTGCGGATGACCGAACCCGATCAGGCGGATCTCGTGCTGGGGGACGGTGCCCACGACCGGGGCGCGGTCGCCGAGCAGATCCCCGCCCATCTTCAGGGAGTCGGCTACGTGCTGGCGGACGGACAGAGCGACCCGGTGCGGGTCCGGGCGTCCTGGGTCGACGATGCGGAGATCGCCCGGATCGCCGCGGCCTACCGGAAGCCGATCGTCGGTCGGGTCGTCGGCATCGACCCGTCCACCGGTGACGGTTGGACCCCGGACGCGACCGGTTGGGCGGCATGACAGGTCCGCAACGGCTGGCCGTGGTGTTCGTGCTGCCGCTCTGCGCCTGGTGCCAGCATCTGCTGGCCGCGCACTGGTCGGCTGAGGGCTGCCAGGTCCCCGCCGGCAGAGGCCGGATATGCGGCTGCCGGGAGCCGCCACCCGATCATCCCGACCGTCCCCATTCCGATCCTGATGATCAGGAGGATTGCGCAGCATGACCGACGGTCAGGCCATCCCGCTTCCCCTCAACTTCGTTGAGGACCGGCCCGGGTCGCGGGCGGCCCGGATGCGGATGCCGCTGGCCCGCCACGTCGTCGAAGCCGTCGCGGCGGAGAACGGGGTGTGCGTTCGGCCGCTGGCGATGCGGAGGATCAACCTGACCACCGGGGAAACCGAGATCGTCCCGGTGGCCTGCCGGTCCACCCTCGCCAGCAAGTGCCCGCCGTGCGCGGAATACGCCCGCAAGCTGCGGATGGCGCAGTGCGCCGCCGGCTGGCACCTCGACGACGAGCCGTTGCCCGACCCGGACCCGCCCGGTGACGAAGCGAAGATCCTCGTCCAACTGCGGGCGGACCTGGAGGCCGTCCGCACCGACGCGGCGACACGGCATGACGGCGGCCAGGTCACCGAGGCTGACATGCTGATCAGTCAGGTGGATGAACGGCTCGCGGACCTCGGCGTTCGGGGCAAGGCGGCTCCGGACGCCCGGGACCGGCCCCGGCGCACCCGGTCGACAAAACGGCGTCAGGACGCCCCCGACCTGCCCCGGCTGCCCGTCGACCGGCGCACGGTGGGCCGGACGTTCACCGCCCCGGACGGTACGGTCTGGCGGCCGTCGATGTTTCTGACGTTGACCTGCGATTCCTACGGGCGGGTGACATCGGAGGGCACACCTGTCGATCCGGACAGCTACGACTACCGACGGGCGGCCCGGGACGCGATCCACTTTCCGAAGCTGCTGGACCGGTTCTGGCAGAACCTGCGCCGCGCGGTCGGCTGGGACGTGCAGTACTTCGCCTGCCTGGAGCCGCAACGGCGCCTCGCCCCGCACCTGCACGCGGCCATGCGCGGCACGATCCCGCGGGTGCTACTGCGACAGGTGGCGGCGGCGACCTACCACCAGGTGTGGTGGCCACGCTGTGACCAGCCGGTCTACAGCTCGGACCGGCTGCCCGTCTGGGACGATCAGGCTGGCGGCTACCTCGACC
>NZ_CAKKTL010000229.1:4121-9048 GCF_920664355.1 Protofrankia sp. CiP1_Cm_nod2 | reverse complement strand
GTGTTGGTGTGTCTGTGATCCGCCCTGCGTCGGGTAGCCGTCGGGTATGTCCGGAGCGTTTTGCTGGATCATTCGACGCCCGGTATCCAGCCACTTTCTGTTACTGGGTTGTCGACGCTGAGCAGGTGGCGGCGAAATCCGGCAAAAGATGTGGCGGTGGAGCGCGTCAAACCGGGTACATGGATGCCAATTGCCGTGTAAGCTGGAACCACCTGTAATCGATCAGTGACTATTTGCTATCGGCAGGGTAGGTTAAGGACGCGGCTGAGGTGTCCGGGTCGTTCCATCCGTCCCCGACTCGTGACACCCCAGTCGCGTCCTCGATCACCCTGGGTCGTCGGGCGTCCGTTGGTCACAGGCCAGCCACTGGCGTCGACGCCGACGGCGCCGGCGGGCCTGGTCGGTGCCCGCCGGTCAGCGCTGGTTGTCCATGTCGATCTCCTGTCGGATCCCCGGAGCCGCTCGTTGTCGGATCTCCGGATTCGCGCACAACACCGCGGCCGGCCACCATCGTTCGACCACGTCCTGGACGGCGTCCAGACCGAACTGGTCGTCGACATGGGCCAGCGCCGCTCGGAACTCCGCTTCGAACGCGGCCCGCTGGTCGGCGTCCAGCGCGGCGTGCACCGCGGACCCCGTCTTGTCCACTCGGATCCGCAGCCCCTCCAGCGAGGCCGGCACGTCCGTATCAGCCATATTTCCATTGTCTCGCTCCGCCTGGCGATAACGCAGACGGGGTGTCTCGCTTCCTTAACGTGAAAGGACTGGAACACGTGGCGAACCCTGCTCAGACACACCCGGCCCCCGGGGCCAGGACAGACCCGGGGCCAGGGCAGCGCCGGGGCCAGGAGAACCGGGCCCAGGATGCGCTCGGGCTCGATCGGACGCCGGTGAGCTCGGACGCCGGTGAGCTCGGACGCCGGTGAACTCGGACGCCGGTGAACCTGGACGCCGGTGAACCTGGACGCCGGTGAGGCGCGCCGCCGGTTCGCCGCCGCCAGGGTCGCCCGGCTCGCCACCGTGGACGCGGCCGGGCAGCCGCACCTGGTGCCGGTGACCTTCGCGCTCCACGACGATGTGATCGTCACGGCGGTGGACCACAAGCCCAAACGGTCGACGGCCCTCAGGCGCCTGGCCAACATCGCGGCCAACCCGCGGGTCACCCTGATCGCCGACCACTACGACGAGGACTGGCAGACCCTGTGGTGGGCCCGCGCCGACGGCCTCGCCCGCATCATCCCCGCCGAAGCCGCCCGCGCCGAAACCATCGAGGATGGAGCCACCGGGGACGGATCCGCCGGGAAGAAGCCGGCGGGGGAGAGCGCCGCCTGGCATGACGCGATCGACCGGCTGACGGCGAAGTACCACCAGTACCAGCGGCATCGGCCAACCGGCCCGGTCATCCTGATCGACGTCCACCACTGGTCCGGCTGGTCCTACCGCCCACCCCCGTGACGGCGGTGACGCCCCGCAGCGGCCACACGGCGCCGCACACGGCCCCTGGCCGTCCGCACAGATCATGATCGGCGCGAGTTTGTCGCTGTCCTGCCAGGCTTCCGCCCGGCTGTCCGCCTGCCGTGATGTGCGCCAGAGCCCGCTCGGAGGCCGGGTCGGTGTCCGCCTTCCGCGGGCCTCGCCGGCCAGCGCAGGGGCTGGGATGGGCGGCTGGACGGTCCGTGGCCAGCGGTCGCTATCCTGTAGCTGGCGGTACGTGATACCTGCGGCGCCTACCGTGTGGTACGCCGTACCTGGCAGCACGTGCGCGGGAGTGGCGGAATGGCAGACGCAGCAGACTTAGGATCTGCCGCCTCAGGGCGTGGGGGTTCAAGTCCCCCCTCCCGCACCGCCTTGTCAAAATGGAAAAACGCCTGTTCGGCCGGGCTTTCCCGTCCAGGCCGATCGTCAGGGCCGCTCGCCGATGCGGCAAGGAGCTCGTCGGTCGATTCCGCGTACGGCATATACACCACAATTTGGATAGTGCTTGCAGTGAAGTAACATTGCGGGCTGGAAGTTGGCGTACCGGCGCTGCATTCCCTTGAGAGCTTTGTCGCCGCTCCAGGGCACAAACATGGTGGCACCGTGCTTACAGGGTGACGGTGACCCCTCGTCAAAGTGGTCGAACTTGCGCGTGCTTGCCACCTTACGATGGTAAACAGTGTGTCCCGCCTCGATCCTGGGGAGTTCCTTCAGGGTAGCCGACGCCGCGTCCCACATAACCGTTACGAGGTGACGGCGGACCGCATCGTGGAAACTGTCGAATTTCTCGCCTGGTACGCCGAATCGCTCCACAGGACACCCGGCGTCCTGCATCTGCTGGACTATCGGCGGCCAGTCGGCACGGCCGGTCACCACGACGCCGAGGTCGGCGCGGTTGACAAGGGACTGCGAGCGCACTTCGCCTGGTGTCGCCGCCACCAGGAGCCGTAAGCCAACGACAGCGGCCGTTACCCGAATCCGTGGTTCCCAATCCGCTGGGACCGCGCGGTAACCCGACGTCGGCGTCCCGAGGAGGAGCACTTCTTGGGGGCCATCGATGCGCTCTCGTCGATCGCGCAGCCCGAGATCCATGTACATCGCCTCCAACCGAGCCGCGACAACGCACAGGTCCTGAGCGGAAAGCCGGCCGTCGTCGCCTACCTCGATCGGAACAGCGTCGACCGTCAGCTCAGCGACTTCCGGTGGAAGCCCGGCGGTGACGGTAGCGCCGAGCTCGACGAACAGCGTGATATCAGACGCGCTGGCGAGCACGGACTGCCAGACCCGGTAGCCTCCCCCGGCAACGCGCACCCGTCCCGCGGCGCCTGGCCGGTTGATGAGGTGGTCAAGAAGCGCTGTCGTGACCGGTGCTGTGAGCCCCTGTGCCTGGCCTACAAGCTCCTCGTGTGCCTGCCGTAGCCAACGCGAACTGGTGCGCTTCTGGGTCGCCAAGCGCAGCGGGGCGCTGCTGCCACCGCGCGTAGAAAGGACGACGTCGCAGACTTCACCGTCTACCGGGGACAGGACCGCCGGCGCGAGAGCAACGTCGAACAGGTCACACGCCCGTTTTTCTTGGACGCGTGTGCTGGCGCCGATGACGAACCGCCTTTCAGGCGTGCACGCGCAGGAGATGCTCGGCCCGTACCGGCAGGCTCGCAAGCTCGGCCAGGGTCATGTTGTCGATCACGAGGTGCAGCAGCGCGCGCAACTGTGCGAGCTCGTCGTCTGACACCCCTGGGGCGGGAGCGGGCTTCGATATGGAAGCCGGAGGTGCGGAAGCCGTGCGCGCGCGAGGCTCCAGGAGATCGGTCACGTCGACGCTCTGCTCATGTGCCCACGCAACGGCGTGAGCGAGGATCCGCCGCTGCAGTTCGCTCCGCCAGGCAGCCACGAGCCCCAGGTGGGTCAGCTCCTGCCGGAACCGCCCGCGCTGGGCGGTTTCATCAAGGCTGGCCAGGAGCGCCGCGCGCGCATCCTCATCCGGAAGGGCCGCAGCCCATTCACGCATCCAGCCGACTTGGGTGGACATGTCCGCAGCGGGTATTTTCGTGAATCGTTCAGGCGTTGATTCCCATGCTGGACGGCCATCCGCATCCACCGGGTACATGACACCGCGGCGGCTGTGCCGGTCCCAAACCCGACGCTGGTCCGGCGCCCAGTCGACGAAGCAATGCCACACCTCGTGACGGAGACGGCTCGTCGACGCGAGGGCGGTCCTGGGAGAGGCTGGCCGGACGCCGGCCTCCGCGATGTCCGCGGCGGCCGAACGGCTGTAGGAGGATGTCGGCACGTCATCAGGCGACTCGCCCGGTAGCAGGACCATCCAGTGCCCGGAAGGCATCTGGTGCAGCCCGACGCGCCCTGCGGCAGCAGCCGCCTGAACAAAATCGCGGAAGGTCGCGAACCCAAGCGTCTGCTCGGAGAATGCTCCGGCGGTACGCTGCTGCAGACCGGGCTTGAGCCCGGCGGTGGTGGTAACACGTCCGCGGTCCCGCCAGTCATGAACCAGTTCCACGAGGACATCCAGCGCCTCGGGCATCGTCAGGCCAAGAGGGACGGCGGTCACGACATGCCTCCAGAAAATGAAAGCCCTCTGGTCAGAGGGCTATCTGGTTTCAGTCGTCGACCCGTCTGGGCAGTGGCCTCCATGTGCTCCGTGTCCCGAGGGACTGCTGCACACGACCCGTAGGTGGACGGTTTCCCACGGCACCGCGAGGGCTTGCGCTGCTGGGGCTCCCCGTCCGAGGGTTGCCGTCTGGCCAAAAAAACTTGGCCCGACAATGAAGTTATGACGATGAAGTTATGACGATGAAGTTATGTTGACGGCCAGCAGTCGGCGCCGCACAGGCATCGAGTTGACTGGCCATGCAAGCCTACCCCGAGCCTGGTCCAGAGTCACGTGCTCCCTCTGCTCGGCCGGATGCCTCGGCCCGTATCCATACAGTGCCGCGCAAGTGACACACGGTGGAATAATGGTGGATGTGTGCTCGCTCTGCCGGGTGGTATCGGCGGGGGCTGTCATCGGTGACCGCGGTCCCGCCCGTTGATCGCGGTCACGTCGACAGGTATCCCGGGACGGCCGGGGCCAGCCACGGCCCGGACCGTCGTCGGATCGGATGCGCCGTACGCCGCCTGCCACAGCCTGCTCCGGCGCACCCGAGGTTTCCCATACACAGGCTGCCTGACCGGCTGCCGTGTGTGAAGGGGCCTACGGCACGTGCGCCATGTCACTTTGGTGACTGTCACGAGGGCCGTTGTTCCGCCAGGGACCGGCGAAAATACCCACGGAACGGTACCGAGCGGGTTTTTTCCGGATCCGTCCGCCCGGCCGCCCCGCCGGTCATCGGCGCGGGCCGGGCACATGCCATGATCGATGTGATTCTGATGCCGGGGAAGCGGTACGGGAATTATATTGATCATGGTGCCGGCTGAGGCCGGCGCGGGCGGCGGG
>NZ_CAKKTL010000229.1:1156-3752 GCF_920664355.1 Protofrankia sp. CiP1_Cm_nod2 | reverse complement strand
GGGGCGGCGGGGCGGCCGGTCAGGCGGACAGGCCGAGGTCGCGGATGATTTTGGCGACGTGGCCGGTCGCCTTGACGTTGTAGAGCGCCTTCTCGATCTTGCCGTCGGCGTCCAGGAGGAAGGTCGAGCGGATCACACCCACGGTCTTCCTGCCGTAGAGCGTCTTCTCGCCGTACGCGCCGTAGGCGGCGAGCACGGCCCGCTCCGGGTCCGACAGCAGCGGGAAGGTCAGTTTCTCGTTGTCGCGGAACTTCACGAGTTTCGCCGGCTTGTCGGGGGAGATCCCGAGCACGTCGATGCCGGCGTCGTTCAGCAGCGCGAGGCTGTCCCGGAAGTCACAGGCCTGCTTGGTGCACCCGGGCGTGGAGGCGGCCGGGTAGAAGTAGACGACAACCCGTCGCCCCCGGTAGGACGACAGCGACACCTCGTTGCCGTCGGCGTCGGAGAGGGTGAAGCCGGGAGCGGTGTCACCGGTGGTGAGACGGGCAGCGGCGGCGGTCTCGGTCATGGTCGGAAGGTAGCCGGACGGGTCCGGCACCGCAAACCCCACCCCTCCTGAATCGGCCCGGTACGCCTTGCACACACCGTTCCCATGCCGCGTTCCCGTTTTCACACCCCGTCCTGCCGCCCTGCCGTCATGCCGGTGCCGCTGCCGCTGCCCGGCCAACCGGGCAGCGGGGGACGGCGGTCAGGGCGGGCTGCCCAGCGGCTCGACGCCCGCGAGCGTGGCCACACCCACGAACGCGGCCGGATCCACCTGGCCGACGGCCCATCTGCGCAGCTCGTTGATGATCAGGATGGCCAGGTCGACGTCCGCGTCGGCGTCCGCGTCGGCGTACACCATCGGGTCGATCACCACGTCCATGATGACCAGGAAGGTCCGGCCGTCCCCGACGATCCGGCCGCAGCCCACCGCCCGGCCCGGCTCGTCCGCGGCCTCCACGCACAGGCCGGCGAGGCTGCCGTCGATGGCGTCCGCCGCCGCTTCGGGGCCGGGGTCGGGCAGGCCGCCGGCGGTACGCAGCCGGCGCAGCTCCGCCACCGTCGGCATCCGGTGGACGACGACGAAGCCGCCCACCGACAGGGACAGCGCGCGTGAGGCAGCACCGTTCGTCCCCGTCCCCGTCCCCGTCCCTGTCCCGGGGCCCTTGCCCGCCGCCCCCGCCGCCGGCTCGACGAGCGCCGGGTGGGGGGACACCGGGCCGGGCCGGCGCCCCACCAGCAGGGTGTCGACCACCGGGTGCCGGTTGCCGTCGCCGCGCAGCGGCCCGCGGACGCGGCCGGCCCGGCTGATCCGCAGGGGCGGGCCGGCAGCCAGCTCCGTCAGCAGATCGTCGGCGTCGAGCAGGAGCTCGGGGTCGGCGGGGATGACGTCACCGTGCCGCAGGTTCGCCCGGTCGTGCCCGATGACCAGCAGCGTCCCGCCCGGGACGGTCGCGTCGACCGCGCAGCGCAGCACGTCCCGCCGCTGCTCGGGCGCCAGGTGCAGGTAGCAGATGATGACCAGCTCGTAGGACGCCGGCCGCGGCGTCCAGACCATGACGTCGGCGTGGATCCACTCCGGTGTCACGTCGAAGCGGCGGGAGAGCTCGCGTGCCTTGCGGATCGCGACCTGGGAGAAGTCCACGCCGGTGACCCGCCAGCCCTGGGTGGCGAGCCAGACGGCGTTGCGCCCCTCGCCGCAGGCGAGGTCCAGGGCACGCCCGGGGGTGAGCCCGGTGAGGTGTTCGACCACGACCTGGTTCGGCTCGGCGGTCCACAGCAGGCCGGTGCCAGCGTGCCGGCGGTCCCACTGGGCGGCGTCCATAGTCGTTATCTCACCTCGTGTGGCCACGGTCTGCCGTGTCGTGGCCACACGAGGGCGTGGTCAGCCGGTGGCCGCCGGCGCGGGGGTGCCGGCGGCAGCGGCCACCGCGGCGGTGAAGCCCTGGGGGGTCAGGGACCGCGGGGCCAGTTGCCGGCCGTTGACGAGCACGGTCGGGGTGCCGGTCACACCACGCCTGGACGCGTCGTCCTCGACTTTCGCGACATAGCCGTTGTAGGTGCCGTCACGCACCGCGTCGATGAACGCGGGGGAGGTCAGGCCCACGCTGGCGCCGAATTCCGTCAGCGTGCCGTTCTGGTATCCGCTGCTGTGCTCGCGCGGCTGGTTGGCGTAGAGAATGTCATGGTATTCCTTGAATTTACCTTCCTGGGCGGCGGCGGCAGCGGCGTTCGCCGCCCGCACGGATTCCGGCCCGAGGAAGGACATCATGTGATAGACGGCTTTGATCCGTCCATCACCGATCATTTGCTGGATGCCCGGGCCGAGCGCGGTCTCCAGTTCCTCGCAGACCGGGCACTGGAAGTCCTCGTAGAAGTCCACGGTGACGGGGGCGTCCGCCCGGCCGACGGTGATCCCGTTGTCGGTGCCGGTCGCGGTCACCGGCAGCACCACCGGTGCGGATTCCGTCCGGTTGCTCTGGACGGCGACGCCGATCAGCGCGGCCACCGCGAGCACGGCCACGACCACCAACCCGACGATGACCCGTTGCCGCCGCCGCGCGCGGGCGGCTTCGGCGGCCCGGGCCTGGGCCACCTTCTCCCGCCGGCGGCC
>NZ_CAKKTL010000229.1:0-616 GCF_920664355.1 Protofrankia sp. CiP1_Cm_nod2 | reverse complement strand
GCGCGCGCCGGCCGGCATCCCGGCCGGGTTGCCGCCTCGCTTCCCGCCTGACCGGTTCTTCCTGCTCTTTCTGGACGCGGTACTCATCAGCTCTCCGAAGTCCTGCGACGGCTCGACGACATGGGCCGACGGCGGCACGGCGTGATCATGGCCGCGCCGTTCGCGGCCCCTCGACGGCCAGTGGGCGCGCGCCTCGTTCGAGGATGCGGTCGACGGTGAGCGCACCGGCTGGCAGGCAGACCACCAGGACGCTCGCGGCGAGCAGCAGACCGTCCCGGATGATCTCTCCGGTGTAGTGGATGGGCGCGCCGGCGGTGAGGTCCCCGCCGGTGGAGAAGCAGCCGCAGCCGATGCGCAGGCCCCGCGCGGCGGCCGAGGCGATCGCCGCGATGTAGCCGGCGAGCAGCAGCGCGGAGACGACGGCGCTCACCCGCACCGCCAGCCCGACCAGCAGCAGCAGGCCGAGCGCGATCTCCACGAACGGGACGGCGTAGGCGACCGGGTGCACGAGCGCCTCGGGCAGGATGCGGAAGGCCCGGACGGATCGCACCATCCCCTGCGGGTCGCCGATTTTGATCATTCCGGCGGCGAGCCAGAGCCCCGCCAGCCCGAGGCG
>NZ_CAKKTL010000228.1:0-8267 GCF_920664355.1 Protofrankia sp. CiP1_Cm_nod2 | reverse complement strand
ACACAAACACATGAAGTAGCCATGCGACACAACGCAAGCAAACAGGACGACGCCGACGGGCGTGACACCCCAGGCAGGACGGTGCGCGCGGAACGATCCGGGTGAACGGGCGCTGGGACGGTCCCGGCGAAACGGCCGCCCACGTGCGCGGTGACCTCGCCGCGCGACCCGTAGGCCACCGGCACCACCGCCCCTGGCAACGTCCTCGTGCGACCCGCAGGTGGGCGGCTCCGGCACGCCCGGACAGCCTGATCTGAGCCCGTCAGGTGTGCGGCCCGCAGGCGGGCGGCCCCGGCAGTGCGCCAGGCCGGCAGGGGCGTCAGGCCGGCAGAAGCTCCCGCAGGACGTCCGCGAGCTGGCCGAAGGCGCGTCCCCGATGGCTGATAGCGTCCTTTTCCGCCGGGCGCAGCTGCGCGCTGGTCCGGTTCTGCCCGTCGGGGAGGAACAGCGGGTCGTAGCCGAAACCGCCGTCCCCGCGGGGCACCCTCAACAGCCGCCCGCGCATCTCCCCGTGCACGACCCGTTCGGCACCCGCCGGCGTCACCACCGCGGCCGCACACACGAAGGCCGCGCCACGGCGCTCCTCTGGGACGTCGGTGAGCTGGGCGAGCACGAGCGCGTTGTTGGCGGCGTCCCGCTCGGCCCGGCTGGCGCCGGGCAGCGGCCCGGACCAGCGGGCGGACAGGACGCCGGGCATGCCGCCGAGCGCGTCGACGGTCAGGCCCGAGTCGTCCGCGACCGCGGGCAGGCCGGTCACCCGCACCGCGTCCCGCGCCTTGATCAGGGCGTTCTCGGCGAAGGTGGCGCCGGTCTCGGGGACGTCGGGGCCGTCCGGCAGCGCCACGAGCTCGACGTCGAGACCGGCCAGCGCGAGGATGCGGCGCAGTTCGACGAGCTTGGCATCGTTACGGCTGGCCAGCACCACCCGCCGGGACGCCTGCCGGCCCGCGCCTGGCCGGTCCTGCCCGGGGAGGGTGGTCACCGGGCGCCTGGCCGCGCTCCGCCGGCGGGCACCGGGCGGGGGCCCGCCAGCGCGGCCCGCTGGATCTCGGTCAGCCGCGCGCAGCCGCCGACAGCCAGGTCGAGCAGCTGGTCGAGCATCGCGCGGTCGAACGGCAGGCCCTCGGCCGTCCCCTGCACCTCGACGAAGCCGCCGTCACCGGTACAGATCACGTTCATGTCGGTGTCGGCCCCGGAGTCCTCGTCGTAGGCGAGGTCCAGCAGCGGCCGGCCGGCGACGACCCCGACGCTGACCGCCGCCACGCTGCGGATCAGGGCGTCCGGACGGCCGAGCCAGCCGCACGCGTCCGACAGCGCGACATACGCGCCGGTGATGGACGCGGTGCGGGTGCCGCCGTCGGCCACCAGGACGTCACAGTCGATCGCGATCGTGTTCTCGCCCAGGATCTTCAGATCGACGCAGGTACGCAGGCTGCGGCCGATGAGCCGGGAGATCTCGTGCGTGCGGCCGCCGATGCGCCCGCGCACGGACTCACGGTCGTTGCGGGTGTTCGTCGCCCGCGGCAGCATCGAGTACTCCGCGGTCACCCAGCCCAGCCCGCTGCCCTTGCGCCAGCGCGGGACGCCTTCGGTGACCGACGCCGCGCACAGCACCCGCGTCCGCCCGAACTCGATCAGTGCCGAGCCCTCGGCATGGTCCTGCCAGCCGCGGGTGATGTTCACCGGGCGGAGCTCCCCGGATGTCCTGCCGTCGGAACGTCTCACGACGACTGACCCTACCGGGCGGACGCAACTCGACACCGGTCGAATCCAACCGGGCACCATCGGCGACAGTATGAAAAGCCCGCCGATGAACGCCCGCGCCGACGGGCCTGGGCCGCCGGGCATGCCCGGACCGACGCGCGTGCCCGGCGGCGCACCGGGCACGACGCTCCCAGCCCGGACCAGCCGGTCGGCGACGCCGCGGCCGGTGGCACCGAGAGCCGGACCTTCCAGATCCGGCCCGCGGCGGCACCCGGCACCCGGCACCCGGCACCCGGCACCCAGCACCCAGCACCCAGCACCCGATCAGCGTCCACGGAGCCACGGCGTACCAGGCTGAATCCGGCCTGGTACGCCTGCCCTGCCCGCCCGGGGCACGTGCCGGCCCGGTGACGCCCCCGACAGGCCGGCTGCTACTGATCTTCGACCGTGCGGACGACGCCCGGCCGCTCGGCAGCCAGCCAGCCGATCGGTCAGGACGGACCGGACGTGGACGGCCCGGACGTCGCGGGTACCGCGGGTGCGCGGCTAGATCTCGTAGATGGCGCCGGTCTCGGCCAGGGTCAGCGGGCCGTCGAAGGCGCCGGCCGCCTCCTCGCGGCTGCGTTCGGCGTCTCCCCACGGCACCAGGTGGGTGAGCACGAGACGGCCCACGCCCGCCTTGGTGGCGTGCTCGCCGGCCTCCCGCCCCGACAGGTGCACGCCGGGGGGGTTGTCCGGGACGTCCAGGAAGGCCGACTCGCAGAGGAACAGGTCGGCGTCCCGGGCCAGCTGGACCAGCTCGTCGCAGGCGCTGGTGTCACCGGAGTACGTCAGGGAGCGCCCCTCGGCGGTCACCCGCATACCGAACGCCTCGACCGGGTGCGCCACCCGCTCCAGATCGATCCGGAACGGGCCCACGTCCAGCCGGCCGGGGCTGATCGTCCGGAAGTCGTAGATGTCGGCGAGGGAGTCCTCCGGCCAGCGCTCGAACGCCGCGCACAGCCTTTCCTGGGTGTTGATGGGCCCGTAGACGGGCAGCTTGGGCGGCATGCCCTCGGGGTGGTAGCGGCGGGCGTAGGAGTTCACCACGAGGTCGAGACAGTGGTCACCGTGCAGGTGGGAGACGAGCAGGGCGTCGATGTCCCGCAGGTCGCAGTGCCGCTGCAGCTCGCCCATGGAGCCGTTCCCGGCGTCGAGCACCAGCCGGAAGCCGTCGGACTCCACCAGATAGGACGAACATGCCGACCGGGGTCCCGGGTAGGTTCCCGAACACCCCAGAATCGTGAGCTTCATCGGGCCACCGCCAATGCCGTCAGTACCGATACCGTCCGGGCTGGTGCCACCGGCACCGATGGTGCCGGTGGCGGTACCACCCACGCGGGGCGCGGGCTGGCTGCCGCGCGCCGCTGGAGGTCCGGCCCGGGCCGGCCCGGATCATCGAGTGCTCCGCACCGACCAGGTCGTCGGTGACCGTTCATCGCGGTTTCTGCGCTACTCGCCAATGTGACGCCCTCTCCCCTGACAAAGCCGATGACGCCGGTCAACAAAAGGTGATAAACGGTATAGCCCGGGATCAATGAGTACGCATCGACTTCTCGACACAGCACCGGGCGGGCTCTGACCGCGCCGATGGGCTCCTGGCCCGTCGAACCACGATCTCGCTCCTGACCTCCAGGGACGGCCGGCAGCCGGCCGCGTCCCGGATGACCGGCAGATGGGAAGACGTCGTAAGGCGCGACGCCCGCGGGGACGCCGCAGGCAGCGCATGCGGCCACGGCCCCGGCCGCGGCAGTCCTGCCGGCGCCGTCGGCGTGACCGGCGGACACGAAGATCGCCTCACCGCCCCGGACGGGGTGACGCACCCCGGACACGCGCGGCCGGCACGGGCCCGCGACGCGGGCGGACGCGGCGATCACGGACACCGGCCGCGATCGCCGCAGCACACTCTGTCGGCCAACGGGAATGTGGCGGGACCCGGTCGGGATCCGACCGGGGTTCATCAGGGGCTGATCGGAGTTCACGGTCGCGATGGCATGACTGCCACCAGCGCTACCGAACACCCCGATGGGCGCGCCGCTCATGAGCGATCAGACTAAGCCCGAAATCCCGTTCCGACCGTGTGGCAGTGGTCACGAAACCCATGTCGAATTTTGGACAGCCCGGACGAGCCGGTATCAGGGCGCATCGGGGTACATCAGCGACCATCCTGGGACGTGGGAGAAAAATAGTGATCATTGCCTCGGTACCGCCGGGTACACCGACGGGACCACGCCCGCCGGCTTCCCGGTCACGCCCAGAGCTGACCCTCAAGTGCGGCTTCGGCCTCCTCCAGCGTCCCCGCGTATGCGCCGGTGGACAGGTATTTCCAGCCTCCGTCACAGACGATGACGGCGATGTCGGCGCGCTGCCCGGCGCGCACGCACCTGTCCGCTTCGATCAGTGCCGCGTGCAGGATGCAGCCGCTCGAGATCCCGGCGAAGATCCCCTCCTCCTCGACCATCTGCCGGGTCCGCCGTAGTGACTCCTTCGGCCCCACCGAGATACGGGTGGTGAGCACGCTCCCGTCGTAGAGCTCGGGGATGAAGCCCTCGTCGATGTTGCGAAGGCCGTACACGATCTCGCCGTACCGGGGCTCCGCCGCGATGATCCGGATACCCGGGACCCGTTCGCGCAGGAAACGGCCGGTGCCCATCAGCGTCCCGGTGGTGCCGAGGCCCGCGACGAAGTGGGTGATGGTCGGCAGGTCCGCGAGGAGCTCCGGACCGGTCGTCTCGTAGTGCGCCTGCGCGTTCGCCGGGTTGCCGTACTGGTAGAGCATCACCCAGTCGGGATGCTCGGCCGCCAGCCGCTTGGCCACGGCAACGGCCTCGTTGGAGCCGCCGCTCGCGGGCGAGTACACGATCTCGGCGCCCCACATCGCGAGCAGCTGCCGCCGTTCCGCCGAGGTGTTCTCCGGCATCACGCAGACCAGCCGGTAACCCCGCTGGCGACAGACCATCGCCAGCGAGATACCGGTGTTCCCCGACGTCGGCTCGAGAACGGTGGCGCCGGGAGTGAGCAGGCCGCGCTTCTCCCCGTCCGCGATCATCCACAGCGCGGCCCGGTCCTTGATCGAACCGGTGGGATTGTCCTGTTCCAGCTTGGCCCACAACCGGACGTCCGGCGATGGCGAAAGCCTGGGCAGACCGACCAGGGGGGTGCGGCCAACCGAGTCCACCAGGGAGTCGAAACGCATGAGCTCTTCCGGCCTGCCTGTCTCAGATGCCCGCCGTCGCCGGCATCATGGCTGAGCCGCCGGCGACGGCGGGGAGAATGGTTACGGTGTCACCGTCGGAAATTTTTGCGTCGAGACCGCCGAGAAAACGAACGTCTTCGTCATTGACATAGATGTTCACAAAGCGGTGCAGCTCACCGGCGTCCTCGGAGATGAGCCGGCCTCGCAGCCCCGGGAAGTGGCTGTCGATGTCGATGAACAACGCCGCGAGCGTGTCTCCCACACCCTCGACGACCTTGGACCCGCCCGTGTAGCTGCGCAGGATCGTCGGCACGCGGACCTGGACTGCCATGCTGCTCCTCATCGTCGTGCTCTGTTTCGTCGCGCTCTGTCGGTGTTGCTGTTCGGTCGGTGTTGCTGTTCGGTCGGTGTTGCTGTTCGGTCGGTGCTGCTGTTCGGTCGGTGCTGCCGGCCGGCGCTGCCGGTCGGGCTTCGGGCCCCGCTCCGGCAGCGCCGTCCGGCCGCGCTCCGGCCTTCGGCCCCGCCTCGGCTGTCAGCGCCATACCCCGAAGGATCCCGTCCCGCTCCGGATCCCTCGCCCCGGGGACGCGCGCCCGGCTCCGCGCGGCATCCGGCACAACGTCGGGCGCAGTCAGACGATTTCCACCGGCTCCTCCGTCACGACTGCGTCGATGATGCGGTACGAACGGAATTCGATCTTCTCCGGGTCGCGGGTCGAAGCCAGGACATAGTGGGCGCCGGGTTCCTGGGCCAGCGGGATGTCCGTGCGGGACGGGTAGGCCTCGGTAGCGGTATGTGAATGATAGATAACTACCGGCTCTTCGTCCCGCTCCTCCATGTCGTTCCAGACCCGCAGGTGCTCCATGGCGTCGAACCGGTAGAACGTCGGCGACCGCTCCGCGTTCTCCATGGCCACGAAGCGCTCCGGGCGGTCCGAGCCGGCCGGGCCCGCGACGATCCCGCAGGCTTCGTCGGGATGATCCCGCCGGGCATGGGCGATGATGGCCTCGTAGATGGCCCGATCGATGCGCAGCACGGGCCAACGGTACGACGAGCGGCATCCACCACGAGCCACGATCATGCGTACATGGCGAAGAATGCCTGCCCATGATCTGATTGTGCCCGCGAGAGCGCCCGGCGGGCCGCCGCCGGGCCTCCGGAGCACGACGGGCCGTGTCACAGCGAGCCGTGTCAGGGCCATGTCACATCGGGTCAGGCCGTGTCACAGCAGCGCCTGGACGAGCTGCTCCTGCAGGTCCCCGAGGAACAGGTACACCTCGACCACGGGGCGGCGCGGGTCCTGGCCGCCGATCTCGTACAGGGCTTCGGCCGACGTGTCGTCGGTGAGGTTCAGCCGGGCGCCCAGCACCAGCCGCAGGTCGGTGAGGGTGACCAGCCAGTCCTGGACGGCGGCGTCGTCGAGCAGGACCCGGCCGCCCGCGGCCGGCACGGTGGCCAGTGCCCGGCGCGCGGCGTCACGCTTGCCCGCGCGGATGTCGTCGGAGGTGCGGCGGCGGTAGTCGGCGGCGGCCTCCTGGTCGTTCGGATAGGCGTCCGGCAGCAGCCGGGCCACCGCCGGGTCCTCCGGTACCGCCGGGGGCACGGCCCGCAGGCCGACGATCGCCTCCAGCGGGTCGGCCACCGGCGGTGGCTCCAGCAACGCGTCGATCTGACTGATCAGCTCGGTCAGCAGGGTCGCCTGAAGCGGACCGAGGACCATCTCGACGCCGTCTCCGGTACGGCTGAATCCGTTGGACACGCTCTCCCAACCAAGGTCAACAGTGATCGGCCCGGGCCACGTCCGGTAGATCTTCAATCACGCGGACCGGCATCCGGACGACCACCCGTCGCTTTGCTAACGCCACCGACAGCTTCGCTGGTTCCTTCTCGGCCCACGAGGAGCCACCCGGCCCGCCGGCCCGCCGGCCGCGCCGACCGCGCCGGGCACCCCACGCTCATGCCCAGGTGGCCCGGTGCCACACCGGCCAGCACGGATCATCCGCCGGACACGGCCTAGTCCTGCGCGACCGTGGCCCACAGGCCGTAGGCGTGCAGGCGGGTGGCGTCCCGCTCCATCTCCTCCCGGGTGCCGGAGGAGACGGTGGCCCGTCCCTTGTGGTGGACGTCGAGCATGAGCGCCTTGGCCTTTTCCCGGCTGAAGCCGAACAGTCTCTGAAAGACGTAGGTCACGTACGACATCAGGTTGACGGGGTCATTCCACACGATCGTGACCCAGGGCCGGTCGTGCTCGGCGGCCTCGTCGGAGTCCAGGACCTCTTCGGGTGCGGCGGTGGCTAGTGGCACGGACTCCATTGTGGCGCGTGTGCGGGCCGAGTTCCCCCCGGGCCACCGGGCCCGGGGGGAAGCCGGATCGATCTTCGAGCAGCCGGCCGGACGCCGCTCCCGCCGCACCGCTCCCGCCGCACCGCGGCCGCGGTGCCGGCGGCGTGCGTGGCGTCCGCGATATCCGCGACGTGCGCGACGCCCACGGCATGCACGGTGCCCCGTCGGCTCCCAGGCGTCCCGCCCGCTGTTTCGCCCCGTCCTGCCCCACCCGTCGGCCGGGTGGCGAACCGCGTCGAAGCCGGCACGTGGAGGCACGCCCCGGCATGCGGCGAACAGCAATGAACACCATTGGTCACCAGTGGGTGTAGACGGGCCGGCCGTCGAACGGCACGAGAACCACGGCGTGGGCGCGACAGATACGCCCATACCCTAACAGCAGGTAACCGAAATGGTGTATTTAATTGTATTCAGTCATGATTTGGCTATCTTTTTGGTCACGGTTCGCTGCCCGACACAAAAAACCTCTTCGACAGCAGTCCGGACCCGTCGCGTCGCATCTCGGACTCTTGCCTACGGATAGTGACCAGGACGTCGACATCCCGCTGCGGCCGATCCCCGCACCACCAGCGCACCATTGCCCGCGCACGGCCCTTTCATTCATATTTCCGGCCATGTCGTACGAATTTGTATGAATCGTTACGGGTCGAATCAGCAACGGAAAGGAGTGGCCGCCATGAACAACGGCGTCAGCTGGGGCTGAGAACAGGACCGGCACCAGAACGGAACACATCACACACGCCGACGCCAGCCGGCGGCTCCCGACGGACAACCACCGCCACCGCGCGGGGAGAAAAGGACGTGTTGAAAATGAGAAAGAACGACGCGGACACGAACGGCGTCAGTTGGGGCTGAGAAACCACCGCGGTACGGTTGACGGTGTCGGCGACATCCGCCGCGGGCGGCGGAGCCCCCGTCCGCCGGGCCCGCCAGGACAGGTCGGGCCATGAGCGGCCGGGCCGCGGCCGTGCGGGCCGGTCGGGCC
>NZ_CAKKTL010000227.1:837-8757 GCF_920664355.1 Protofrankia sp. CiP1_Cm_nod2 | reverse complement strand
GGCAGGCGCAGCGCCCGCCGCCCGGGGGCGGCCGGCCGGCGGCCGGTGCCGGCGGGGAAGCGCCGGGCCTCGTCCAGCGGGCCGCCGTAGATCCGCCGCAGGTGCCTGGTGAGCAGCTTCAGGGCGGCCAGCTCGTACTCCCGGCGGCGGCCGGCGTCGGCGACACCGCGCACCTCGATCGCCCATGGCGCCCATGGCGCCCAGGGCCCCCGGCCCAGGCGAAGCGCCCGCAGCGGGCCAGGCCACGCGGCCCGGGCACGGCCCGCCCCGAGCGTCCGCCCGTCGTCCGTACGCAGCGTCAGGTTGAGGATGGCCGTGTCGGACCACGCGTCGAGCCCCGGATGATCGTGCAGCTCCTTGAAACCGTCGAGGACGTATCGTCCGCCGTCGTCGGCGACGAGTACCAGCCGGTACCGCGCGTGCCAGGTCTCGACCTGGTCGGGGTCGGGCTCGTTCAGGACGCACTCGCCGCCCTCGATCGTCAGCGGCGCGCTCGACAGGACCGGCACCCACGCACGCCCCGACGGGCGGGCCGGTGTGCTGGGGTCACGCAGCAGCGCGTCGGCGTCGTCGAAGTCGACCGTGAGGTCGATACGGATCGACGTCCGCGCGCGGCGGCCCTGGGCGAACCCGGCCCGGAAGTCGTCGGTCACCCTGGTCGAGAAACAGCCTCCCAACCGCTCGCGGAAACGCAGCGCTGCCAGGTCACGGGACGGAAATGAGGTCACATCCCGCGAAGTGGCATCCCGCTCGGAAGATGGGATCTCCGGCCTGGAGACAATGCTCATCGCTCCCCCGTTGCTGTATGCCCGGTGTCGATGCCGCCGACAGGTGACGAGCCGCTCGGTCGTCATACCGCCGGCGGGCCACCCTGCTTCGCAGAGCACATTCCCACGACCAATTGAGCCACGTCACTATCGGTTGCCTGACAGCCCCCGCCCCACCTCTTCCGAGGTTTCCGCGGATCGGCGGCCGCGCTCCGGGCGTCCCATCAGAGGTCGATCATCTGGGCCAGGACGGTGCGCACCTCGGCCCGGAGCACCCGCTCCCTGGTCGCGGGACTCACCCGCATCATGGTCGCCACATCATCAAGTTTATGCCACCGTAAACCCCACGGTAGCCCACAGGAGAGCCCTGCCCGGTTGTGACTGGATTATTTTGTGAAAGGTGCGACGGGGACATCGGCGGTGATGCCGCCTGATGGTGGTGTGGAACGCGCACGGGAGCGAAGCAGGAGATGATCCTCAGACTGAGTGTGCACGGCCCCGACGCGGATACCCGGCGCGACGTCGAGATATCGGCCGCTCCCGAGACCGAGGTCGGTTCCGTGCTCGACACGCTGCCGCTGCTGGTCGACGGCCGCCGCTGCTTCGTCGGCGACCAGCCGCTCGACCGCGCCGGGAGCGTTGCCGAAAGCCCCCTGGTGCATGGCGCGACGATCGGTATCGGCGCTGCGGGCCCCTGGCCGCGCGCCGTCCAACCTGGTGTCGCCGGTGCGCTGCGGGTGTGGGACGGTCACGACGCGGGCCTGGTCGTGTGGCTCGCGCCAGGCCGCCACCTGCTGGGACGGGATCCGCAGACCCAGGCCGCGCTCGGCTGCGACGAGGTCTCCCGCCGGCACGCGGCACTCACGGTGTCCTCGGACGCCACGGCCACCGTCGAGGACCTCGGCTCGAGCAACGGCACCCTGATCGACGGTGCGCTCGTGACCGGCCCGGTTCCCCTCCCGGCCGGTGCCGTCCTCGAGACCGGTACCGACCGTATGGAGTGGGTGCCACTGCCGCGGACCCCGCTGCAGACCACGCGCGGCCAGGACGGCCGTCTCGACTTCGACCGGGCCTTCGCGCCGACACCCACCGTCAGCCGCACCGAGCTAACGCTGCCATCGGCCCCGTCCCGGCACACCGCATCCCGGGGCGCCCTGTGGATCCCCGCCCTGTTGCCCCTCGTCGCCGGCGCGGTCCTCTTCGTGGTCCTGCATAACCCTCTCGTCCTGCTGATGTGTCTGCTCGGTCCCGTCAGCGTTCTCGGCACCCAGCTGGTGGCCCGCGGGCAACGAGCAGCCGACGACCGACGCTTCGAGGCCGAGAAGGCGGCCACGCTGGACAGGATCACCGCTCTCGTGGCGGCCGAGGAGAAGATCCGCCGCGCGCAGGCGCCCGACCGGCTGGACCTCACGCTCGCCGCGACCGGAGCCGACCGCCGGCTGTGGCCACGCAACGCGGACTCCCCCGACGGCCTGCGGCTGCGGGTGGGCATCGTCAGCGAGGCCGCGTCGATCGACCTGCGCGGCCAACGGTGGGCCGGTTTCGAGGAGCCCACCCTGCACGGCGTGCCGCTGACCGTCGATCTGCGGACCGTGGGTGTCCTCGGTGTCACCGGAGCGGACGGGCCGGCCGACGGCCTGGCCCGCTGGCTGCTTGTCCAGCTCGGCGTGCTCCGCAGCCCCGACGACCTCCGGATCGTCCTGATCACGTCCGGCAGCCGTAACCACCTGGCGTGGGCCACCTGGCTGCCGCACGTCGCCGCCGACAGCGCGGGCCCCGTGCCCTGCTGGGTCGGCAACACCGAACAGACCCGGAGCAGCCGCATCGCCGAACTCCGGGATCTGATCACCATCCGGTCCGCCGAACGCCGGGGCGCCGGCAACGTCCGTTTCGCCGAGGACGTCGTCGTCCTGCTCGACGGCGCGCTCGCGCTGCGCAACCTGCCGGGCATGAAGGCGATCCTGCGGGACGGCCCGGAAGTCGGCGTGTACGTGATCGCCGTCGACCGGCACGGGATGAACGAGTGCCGCGCCGAGTGCCAGGTCGACGACGCCGGCGCCGTCCAGCTCACCCACAATCGCGGCGAGCGGGTCAGCGTCGGCCGCGCCGAGGGCACCAGCCCGGACGACGCCGAACGGCTCGCCCGCGCCGTCGCGCCGCTTCGTGACCGGCTGTCACTGGGCAGCGCCGAATCGGCCATCCCCTATCCGGTGCGTTTCCTCGACCTCGTCGGCGTGGGTGTGGCGTCCGCGGACGACGTGCTCGCCCTGTGGGCGGACCAGCCGGGGCCGACCACACAGGTGCCGCTCGGCGCGGACGCGGACGGGACGGTCACCGTCGACCTCGCCGGGCAGGGGCCGCACACGATGCTCGGCGGTGCCACCGGCGCGGGCAAGAGCATCCTGCTGCAGACGCTCGTCACCTCCCTGCTGCTGGCCAACGCCCCCGACGAGCTGAACCTCGTTCTCGTCGACTTCAAGGGCGGCAGCGCGTTCCTGCCGTTCGAACGCTGCCCGCACGTCGTCGGGCTCATCCGCTCCACCGGCGAGACCGCGGCGGACGTCTTCGACGAGGCCGCCGCCGAGCGGGTGCTCGCCTCGGTGCGTGCGGAGGTGCGCCGCCGGGAGTCCCTGCTCGCCCGGTACGGCGGGGAGATCGACGAATACTGGGCCGCCCGGCGTTGCGCACCCGGGCTGCCCGCCCTGCCCCGGCTTGTGATGATCTTCGACGAGTTCGCGCGCGTCCTGGAGACGTCCCCGGACTTCCTGCGAGCGCTGGTCAACGTCGCGGCCAAGGGCAGGTCGCTCGGTATGCACCTGGTGCTGGCCACCCAGTCGCTGCAGGGCAAGCTGTCGGCCGAGCTGAAGAACAACATCGACCTGCGGATCACGCTCCGGCAGAACGAGCCGGCCGACAGCGTCGAGGTCCTGGGCGTATCGGACGCCGCGGCCATCCCGGGCCGGCTGCGGGGCCGCGGCATGATCCTGTGCACGAAGGACGAGACCCGCACCCCGCGCCTGTTCCAGTCCGGCTACCTGGGCGACCCGCCGCCCGCCGGTGGCGCCCCGCCCGCCCGGATCCGGATCGTGGGCTGGGCCACGCTCGGCACCGCCCGGCCCGAGGAGCGGGCCGACCACGGCGGCGCGGCCACCGACCAGACGCTGACCCTCCGCGCGGTCGAGGCCGCCGCGCGTCAGCTGGGCCGCCCGGCGCCGTTCCGGCCGCTGCTGCCGCCGCTGCCCGCGGACCTGACCCTGGACGATCTTGCGGCGGCCTGGGGCGACGGCGAACCGGCCGCGACGGCCGTCCCGTACGGTCTGGTCGACTCCCCTGACGCCCAGGCCCAGCCGCCGGCCGTGCTCGATCTGGCCGGCAGCGACCGGCTGCTGGCCGCTGGCGGGCCGCAGCAGGGCCGTACGACGCTGGCCCGCACGCTGATCACCAGCCTGGCGTCCCGCCTACGGCCGGACGAGGCGCAGGTGTACGTCATCGAACACCAGCCGGCGGGGCTGGCCGCCTACGCGGAGCTGCCGCACTGCGGCGCGGTGATCGCCGGCGGTGAGCCCGACCGGATCCGCCGGTTCGTCACCTGGCTGCGCGACGAGGTCGCCCGACGTCAGATCGGACGGTCGGGCGGCGGTGTGACGGCCGCCGGGCGGCGGGATCCGTGGATCGTCGTCATCGTCGACGGCTGGGAGCAGTTCGAGAACCGCGGCGACCCCACCTTCCTGGAGACGTCGCTGCTGACCGTGCTGCGCGAGACGATCGTCGCCGGGCCGCCGCTGGGTGTGCATGTCGTGCCGCTCGGCGGCCAGGAGCTGCTCACCAGCAAGGTGGCGACGCTGTTCACCCACCGGCTGCTCCTGCCGTTCGGCAAGGAGGAGCTGCGCCGGGCGCATCTGCCGTCGGGGGCGGCCAGCCCGCCGGCCGTACCCGGCCGGGCCGCGGACGCCGCGAGCGGGGCCCAGATCCAGATCTGCCGCCCGTCCGTCGATGCCGGCACCCTCATCGGCCAGGTGACCACCCGGCTGTCCGCGGCGGGCCTGGCCACGGCCGCCGTGACCGGGCCGGTCACGGTGCGGCCGGCCATGCCGGGGCCAGCCGTGGCGGGACCGCCCGCAGCGGGGCCACCCGTCGTCGGCCCGCCCGTGACAGCCGGCCAGCACACGGCGGCCGGGCTGCCGCGCCCGTTCCCCCCGCTGCCGGCCCACGTCGCCGTCGACGAGCTCCGGCTGCCCGACCCGGCTCCGTCGGGCACCTGGCTGCCGCTCGGTGTGGGCGGCCCGGACGTGGACGTCGTGGGCATGGACTTCTTCGACGCCGGGCCGCACCTGCTGCTCGTCTCCGGCCCGGCCGGCTCCGGACGCACGACCGCGGCGGCGGTCGTCACCCGCGGGCTGCGGCGGGCCGGTGTCGGCGTCCTGGTCATCGCCCCGCCCCGCTCACCGCTGCCCAGCCTCATCGGGGACGACGGCGGTGTCCGGGTCGTCACCGGGACCGTCCTCAAGGACACCGACCTGCGGGCCGCCGCCGAGGCGTTCGGTGACGGGCGATACGCGGTGGTCGTCGACGACTGTGATCAGATCACGCTGGTGCCGACGCAGGTCAGCTTCGCCGACGGCCCCACCCTGCTGCAGGACATCGCCAGCCCCGGCGCGCTCGGCCGGCACGCGCTCGTGCTCTGCGGTGACGCCGCGCCGATCCTCACCGGCCAGCGCCGCTCCCTCGCCCGTGTCGTCAGCGAGGTCATGACCAGCGGTGCCCGGCTGCTGCTCACCCCCACCTCACCCGTGGTGGCACGCGAACACGGCTTCAAACTGGAACCCGACCAGTTCTTCGCCGCCCCACCCGGCCGCGGCCACCTCGCCACCGCCCGCACCACCACCCTGATCCACCTCGCCCGGTAGCCGTCCGTCACTGAGAATGAATGGCCCCGGTTCGACGGAGACCACGGCTGCTCCAGTCCTCGGGGACGCGGCTGCCTACGCGGGGTGCCCGTTCCGCGGGAGAGATCTCCACGCTGCCAGAAGATCTTCTGGGCCGATGGAACGGGCGGGAACACCGGCGGCAGCACCCGTCCGGCTGATGGCGAGAAGTTCGGTCGACGTGTCAAAGCCCGGCACCGCGGTGACATCACGCACCAGCGCGGCATAGTCGTGCTGGTCGAACGGCTGCGTCGACTGCCATTTGATACTGCCGGCAAAAATTATCCGGTTCGCAGCCCCCGCCCGGTCAGCGCCGACCACGTCGATCTCGGGGTTGTTCTGCCGGTTCCACCAGCCACCGACGGCCTCCACCTCGGGCCAGCCGAGTTCCGGCGCCATACGCAGCAGGGCCTCCCGAACCAGCGGTTCCACCGCCCGGCCACGCCAGGCATACCAAGATCGTTTAACCCGCCGCAGCAGCAGATCCCCTCGCCCCCGTTCCACGAGCGGCAGGCCGGCTGCGAGATAGGCGAGATAGAAGCGCAGATATGGGTCGGCCACCCGATAACGGCGCTCCTTCTCGGCCGGCCTGGTCGAAAGCGGGGTGTCGACAGCAACCACACGTTTGGCTTCGAGCAGGCGCAGTGCGCTCGTCAGCGAACTCGCCGCCATCGGCTCGGCTCCGGCGGACGCCGCCGCGCGAACGCCGCTCCACGTACGTTCGCCGTTACCGATAGCGGCCAGCACCGTGCGGGCCTGGATATACCCTGGGAACTCGGCGGCGAGTGACCGTTCTCCCGAGACCAGCAGCGCGGACGTCGGGTCGGCGAGCGAGACAGCGAGGAAGCTCTCGACCGACTGGCCGGACCCCCATTCCTGGCATATCAGCGGCAGGCCGCCGGTAACCAGGTACGCGTCGATGGCTCCGGCAGCCGGCAGGCCGACCATGGCGCCGACTTCGGCCGGATTCAGCGGTGGCAGCACCATCACCGTGCCCCGCTGGTGGAAGGGCCGCCGGTAGTCGTCGAGACGCTCCATCATCGCCAGGTCCGAACCGATCAGGATCAGGAGGACCGGCTTGCGCGAGAGCTGCGTGTCCCAGGCCGTCTGCAGCGCCCCTTCCAGCGCCGGGTCGGTTTCGATCAGCCACGGCATCTCGTCGATGACCACGATGCCCGGTGTGTCGGCGGGCAACGCCGCGGCCAGCTGACGGAACGACGCCGCCCAGGTCGGCAGAACCGTGCCGGACTCGAAGAGATCCCGACCGGGAAGGTCGGACTCGGCCACTGCCGCGGCGAACGCCGCCCGCTCGGCGGCGGGATCGGCGCCCTGACTCGCCTGGAAGAACACGAACGGGACGTGTGCCCGCTCACAGAACACCTCCACCAGCCGCGACTTGCCGACCCGGCGCCGGCCCCGCAGCAGCACCGCCACCCCCGGCAGGTCCCGCCGCGCCTCCCCCACCCGCCCGAGCAACGCCTCAAGCCGAGCAAGCTCCGCGGACCGCCCGACGAACCCACCCCCCGCCACGCCTACTCCTCTCGCCCGAACTACAGTCCATTGTAGTTCACGGCGATGAAGTTACCCTCGATCACGCACCACACAAGCAAGATCGCCAAGGTCCACCAAAGCGAACCAGCCGTAGACCGCACATCGCCCACAACCGAACACGGCGGCCCACGAACACGGCTTCAGCCTGGAACCCGACCAGCTCTTCGCCGCCCCACCCGGCCGCAGCCACCCCACCACCCTGATCCACCTCGCCCGATAGCCGTCCGTCACCGAATGAACCGCCCCGGTTCGACGGAGGCCACGGCTGCCCCAGTCCTTGAGGACGCGGCTACCTCCGCTTACGGCTGTGCCGCTGCTTGTAAGCGGGCACCTGTTCCAGCGGGATCCGCCGCGACGCGACCGGCCGAGAGCAACCGACGCCGCGATCTTGCTGTTTCCACCAGGAGCGACGGCTGCGGCCGAAGCGCGAGAGTGCTCCGTCTCACGACTTCTCCTCTCACCTCGGTGTCGTACCGCAGCTGGCCGGTCAGGCAGCCGCCGCTGCCCACCGTGGCCACGCACCGGCCGGAGGCGTCGTAGGCATACCGGTATTCGGTGACGTTGCGGTCCGTCCAGCGCACTATGAAGCAGGAATTAAATAAGTTCTCCTGTTAATCTGTCTTTGGATCTTTACTGTGATCGGACGGTTAGGCTACGGGGCGTGGTGGATGAGGCCT
>NZ_CAKKTL010000227.1:0-418 GCF_920664355.1 Protofrankia sp. CiP1_Cm_nod2 | reverse complement strand
CAAGCTCGCCGACGAGGTGACCTCGCTGGGCTTTGCGGTCAGCCATACAGTGGTCTCCAAGGTGCTGCGGGGGATGGGTTTCAGCCTGCAGGGCACGCGGAAGACGAAGGAGGGCGGCAGTCATCCCGACCGGGACGCCCAGTTCCGCCACATCCACGACCTCGCGGCGGCCTTCCTCGCGGCCGGAGACCCGGTGGTCAGCGTCGATACGAAGAAAAAGGAGCTGGTCGGGGCCTTCGAGCAGGACGGCCGTGAGTGGCACCCGAAGGGCCAGCCAGCCGAGGTGAACGCCTACGACTTCCCGTACCTGGCCGATGGGAAGGCGATTCCTTATGGTGTCTACGATCTTGCTGACAACTCTGCCTGGGTGTCGGTCGGGATCGACCACGACACGTCGCAGTTCGCTGTCGCCTCGATC
>NZ_CAKKTL010000226.1:2596-8658 GCF_920664355.1 Protofrankia sp. CiP1_Cm_nod2 | reverse complement strand
GGTCGAACGAGAGCTCCTGGAGATCCAGGATGAGATGGCACAGCTGCAGGCTGGTGTCGCTGCCCGCGGCGGTGATGCCGTCGGTGGCCCGCAGCCGGTCGATGCAGCGCCCGGCCAGGGTCGCGACGACCTCGGTCGACGTCCCCAGATCGTCGGGGATGACGGACGCCGTCGGCTCCGCGTGGAGGGCGGCCCGCACCTCGCCGTGCACGAGATCGAGGCGGGCCGCGAGATCGCGTTGGCGGCGCCGCCATCCTCGGACGCCGGTGGGTGCCGGGAACATGCTGGGCTTCCGGTCCGGGTCGGCGGTCATAAGGCGCGGTCCTGACTGCGCGCGAGGTACAGGTACCGGGCGATCGCCTCGGCGCGGTTCGACGCGCGCAGTTTGCGCAGGATGTGCTTCACATGCGATTTCACCGTGGTTTCGGAGACGGTCAGGCGGTCGGCGATCTGTGCGTTGGTCGCGCCGCTGGCCAGCAGGGCGAGCACCTCCCGCTCCCGCGGGGTCAGCCCGTCCGGGAGCCGGGGTGCGGATGCCGCGAGCATGCCGGGCAGCGACACCGGCGGCTTGGACTCGGTCGCCGGGATGCTCTGCCGCGCGAGCCGGACCGGGGCCGCGCTGAGCCCTTCGGTCATCATCCGGGCGGTGCAGAACGCCTTGGCGATCCGTTCCCGTTGCAGGGCGAGACGCTCGAGCAGCACCGTGCGCTCGAGAATCAGGCCGAAGCCGTCGGCGAAGATCTGGATACGCTCCCGGTCGTAGCCGGTGAGGCGGCGCCCGGAGGAATAGGTGTCCGCGTGCAGGTAACCGACGACCGAGCCACTTGCCAGGACCGGCGCGACGACGTACTCCCGGGTCTGGGACACCTCGACCAACGGGCGGAAGAGCCGGGGCTCGGACTGCGCCTGCTGGATCAGCGCGGGCACCTTGCGCCGGACGAGCTCGGCCTCGGGCATGGCGGAGGTCAGCGGAATCCGCAGGTCCTGGATGAAGTCCCGGAACGCCACGTTGACCGCGCTGTCGGCGTCGGTCGTGACGTGCAGCTCGGCGGGCAGCCAGGTCGAGCCGCGTAGGCTGGAGATCATCGCCCGGTCGAATCCACCGGCCGCGCACAGGGCGGCCGGAGCGGACGCGATGGCCTCCGCGGAAGTCGTGGCCCGGCGTATCCGGGCAAGCTCCTCCCTGATGCGGCTCAGCACCCGGAACGGCATACCGAACATGTGTGCACGCAGGTCGTTCTGCACGGCGCCGAGTTCGGCGAGCAGCGCGCCGGCCCGGGCCGCCTCCCCGCCCCGGACCGCCGCGTCGATGGATTCACCGTCGATCCGCTCGAGCCTGGCCGTGAGCGCCGCGGCCGAGCGGCTGCCGGGCTCGACCGGAGCCGCGTCCACCGCCGTGTGCAATGCCATGACCAGCTTCTTCTGGCGAATCTGAAGATCCGCCTGTGCTAACGCAGTGGTGGAATATGGTGACGCCACTGTCCCTTGTCCTCCACGTCCGAAGTGGACCGATCGCGACGACGGCGCGGCCCCCGGGGCCCAGCGCCCCTCGCGGGGGCCGGCCAACAGCTCCAGAGACCGGATCTATGTGTTGCCATATTTACTTCGGACAGAACGTAGGTGATTCAGGTCACTTCGTCAAGACTTCTCCGAATACGGCTCCCGGGCCGGCTCCGGGCCGGCTCCGGGCCGTCGGCGCGCCCGCCCGCGGCCGCCCGCCCACAGCGGCCGCGGGCAGCACATCATCGGTTGTGCAGGATACGGGCAGCTACCATGTGGAGTCTTTCCGTAATATCCGGCTGGCTTCGCAGATGAGCTGTGCGCGCAACGTCGTTGACCACCATCAACACGGCGTGGATACGGAAAAGCGCCGCGGTCCGGTCCAGGTCCGGGCGGGTGGCCGCCATCAGGGACACCCATTCCGCGACGTAGTCGTGCTGCGCCTTGCGAATTCTGTGACGATTCCAGTACGGAAGGTTCATGACCTCGGCGACCAGCACGTTGACGAGGTCGGTGTGCGCCATCGCGAAGTCGATGTAGGCCGCCACCACGTTCTCCAGGCCGCCCTGGGGGGTCGTGGCGGCCGCCAGCGCCCGGGCGAGGCCCAGCTGCAGGGACTCGGCCGCGCGCGCGACGATCGCCATCAGCAGGTCGGCCTTGCTGGCGAAGTGCCGGTAGACCCCGGCGCTGGTCACCCCGACCCCGGCGCCGACCTCCTCCATGGTCACCGTCTGGTAGCCACGGGTGCTGAACAACCGGGCCGCCGCCACCAGCAGCGCCTCCCGCCGCCCCCGCGGTGACAGCCCCGTCTCGGTGGTGGCCGGATCCGCGGCCGGCCGCCCGGACACGCCGGCGATGTCCACGGTGCACACCGACAGGGCCATCCCCCGCAGCAGGGCGGCCATCGCCTCCGGGGCGGCCGGGACCCGGTGGTAGGAGGGGCTGGTGAGCACGGCGAGCGCGCACCATGCCAGCAGTTCCGCGTCGTCCCGGCTCAGTTCCTCACGCGCGTCGTTCAGGGCGACGACGAAGCCCGCCAGGAAGGCGAAGAACCGCTCCCGCATCCGCTGCCGCTGCTCGTCGTCGAGATGGCGGCTCTCCCGGCTCCACAGCACCCCGAGGTCGCGCCGCCGGCCCGCCGTCTCGGCCAGGTCCTGCACCATGGCCGTGAGCTGGCCGCCGTGATGCCGGTCGACGGCGGCCGCCGCCAGGTCGAAGCTGTCGGTCAGCGCGCACACCAGCAGCTCCTCCTTGCTGCGGAAGTGCCGGTAGAGCGCGCCGGCGGTGATCCCGACCGCGCTGGCGATGTCCTCGGTGCTCACGTTGTGATAACCGAAACGGTAGAACAGCTCACTGGCAGCGGTGATGATCTGAGCTCTGCGGTTGCGTGGACGCGGAGTTCTCGTGATCGTACCTCTGCCGCCACGCTCGCTCACTGCCCGCTCCCACCCTGCCGTCTCACGCGGATACCGCTCCTGCCCGGGCTCCCCCACCGCCGGTGGCTGACGGCGCGATCCGACGGCAACGCCCCCGGCCAGGCCTCCGGCCAGGCGCCCGGCCCGTGTCCGGGGAGCGCCGCGTGCCACTTCACGCACCGCCTCGCGCATCGCCGGACGAGGTGGAGTTGTTGACCCATTAAGTTACTCCTGATTTACTTCTTGCCATCGGAGCCAACTCTCCACGAGCGGCCACCCCTCCACCGTCTTCTGATCACAACGCCAGCCCTCCGCCCCGTCCACCGGGGCTCCGGCCGGCATCCTGCGGCCGGGCGGGCCAGCCAGGAGAAAAACGATCTTCTCCGGTACCGGCGGCCGGCCGGCGGTAGGCAGCCGGACCGTCAGGGCGGCAGCCGGCCCGGGCGGGGCGCGTCGGCCCCGTGAGCAGGTGTGAAACAGCCGCCGTGACGATCAGGAGGAGCTGACGGTGCTGGTCGACGGATTCATCGGTGGCGGTTCCTCGGACGGGACCAGCGGCGCGGATATCGCCGGTATCTCGGCCCAGGTCGCGGAGGCCGAACGGATCGGGTACGACGGGGTGTGGGCGACCGAGGTCGGCCGCGACCCTTTCTTGCCATTGCTGCTGGCCGCGGACCGCTCACCACGGCTGCAAATCGGTACCGCCATAGCCGTGGCATTCGCCCGCAACCCGATGACCATGGCGTCGACAGCGAACGACCTCCAGACATTCAGTGCCGGCCGGTTCGTGCTGGGGCTGGGCTCTCAGATCAAACCACATATTCAGCGCCGTTTCAGCATGCCGTGGTCCGCGCCGACCGAGCGGATGCGGGAGTTCGTCCTGGCCATGCGGGCAATATGGCGTAGCTGGCACCATGGGGAGCCACTCGACTTCCGCGGCGACATATACCAGCACACATTGATGACGCCGCTGTTCAATCCCGGGCCCAGCCCCTACGGCCCGCCACCGGTCCTGATAGCCGCGGTCGGGACGAAGATGGCCTCGGTCGCCGCCGAGGTCGCCGACGGCATACTCGTGCACTCTTTCACCACCGAACGCTATCTGCGGGAGGTCACCCTCCCCGCCGTCGAATCGGTGCTCCGTGACAACGGCCGGCAACGGGAACAGTTCACCCTCTCCTACCCGGGGCTGGTGGCCACCGGGGTCGACGAGAAAAGCTACGACGATGCCGTGCGGACGGTGCGCGAGCGCATCGCCTTCTACGGGGCCACCCCGGCCTACCGCGGTGTCCTGGACCTGCACGGCTGGGGCGACCTGCACACGGAGCTGCACCGGCTGTCCAGGCAGAACGAGTGGGACGTCATGACCAAGCTCGTGGACGACACCGTGCTGCACACGTTCGCGGTGGTGGGTGAGCCGGCGGCGGTCGTCACGGAGCTCCGGCGCCGCTTCGACGACCTGATCAACCGGTTCACCCTGTTCGTGCCCTACCCGCTGGCCGACGAGGCCCGCCAGATCATCGTGGCCGGGCTCCAGCGGGACTGAGCCGCGGCGGCCGTCGTGGGCTGCCGCGGGCCGGCCGCGGGTTGTCGTGGGCTGACCGCGGGCCCGCAGGGGCACGCCCGCGGTCAGCCGGGGAGAACCTGCCCGGCCACGGCGAGCACGACGAAGACGATCGCGATGATCGTGCAGGAGCGGGCGCCCCGGCGCAGGGAACGCTCCTTTTTCGCCCGTCCCTCCGGCGAGAGGGAGGCGGGCACGAGGGCGGCGGCGTTGCGCTGCCCCCACCGTCCGATGGCGAAGAACGCGGCGGCGAACGCGAGCTGCACCAGCACCGCGGCGATCATCATGTCGAGCCGGTCATCATGTCGAGCCGGTCATCGTGCCGCGGGGAGGGACAGCGGCGGCGGGGCCGTCAGCGACGGAGGGGCGGCTGCGGGCGGCAGGGACAGCAGGGACGGCGACAGTGGCGCCGCGGGCGCCGGGCCGCTGGTCACGCCTGGCCGCGGGAGCACCGCGGAGCCGTCGGACGGCGGCGCGTCGGGATCCGCGGGCCGGTAGTCGTCGGCGTACTCCACGTCCGCCGCCCTGATCCGGTCGGCGAGCCATGCCCGCCAGACCGCGAGCGCGCGCTCCGAGCGCAGCGCGTCCCGTACCTGGTCCCTGACCTGCTCGAAAGACGGCTGGCTGGCCGGCCTGTCCTCGAGAACCTGGCCGACGTTCCAGCCGGAACGGGTCTGCACCGGGCCGAACACGGAGCCCACCGGGGCGGCGAAGGCGGCCTTGGCGTACTCGGCGTCCAGCTGCGGGGCGGTGACGAATCCCAGATCTCCCTGGCTGCCCCGGGTCGACTCGTCCAGTGACGTCTCACCGGCGAGGGCGGCGAAGTCCGCGCCGTCCCTGGCGCGCCGCACCACCTGGTCGGCCTCCTCCCTGGTGGCGACCACGATGTTGCGCAGACGACGCTGCGCGGGGACGGCGAAGTCCGTCCGGTGGCCCTCGTAGTACGCGGGCAGCTGGTTGTCGGTGACGGCCGCGGCCGCGGGCGCCGTCACATCCTGGAACAGCCGGGCCGTGCGCTGCTGGCGTCCGACCTCGTCGAGGACGTCGTTCTCGGACACCTTCAGCTTGGCCAGCAGGTCGGTGAAGGCACGCTGCCCGTCCGCCCCCGGCCCCATCTGCTCGTCGATCATCTTGGTGAGGGTGTCCCGGGCCGCCTTGTCCGCGATGACGATCTGGCGCTCGGCGGCGGCCCTGTCCATGATCATGCTCACCGCGACCGCTTTGGCGACGTCCCGCCGGAACTGCTCCAGCTCGCTGCCGCCGACCGGCTCGCGGATCCCGTAGAGCGCGCCGAGGACCTCGACCCGGGCCTGCAGCTGGTCCCTGGTCACCACGGTGCCGCCCACGCGGAAGGCGGCGTTGCCGGGCAGGCCGGTCACCAGCGGCACGATGAGCAGCGCGAGCCCGGCGACGACCAGCGGTACCAGCAGCACCAGGACCGTGCGCACCCATGACCGGCCCAGCGGGCCCGGTAGCGCCCTCATACCTTCACCTCCGTCCGCGCCGCGCTGGACGTGCCGTCCGGCGGCGGCGCGCCATGCTCGCTGCCGGTCCCCGGCGCGCCGCGCCCGTCGTCCGGCACA